>JAFECN010000366.1 GCA_018242145.1 Pseudomonadota bacterium | reverse complement strand
TCACGCTGTCCACTGCGCAGTTGGAACACATCCACATCTACACGGTTGCGCAGACGGCTTTTCACCGGACGCTGGATGTCGATGGCGTGGTCGATTTCGACAACGATCAGGCGACGAGTGTTCTGGCGCCGATGTCCGGCCCCGTGTCGCGCCTTCTCGTGCAGCCGGGCGATCGGGTGAAAAAAGGGCAGTTGCTGGCGACGGTGGATTCGCCCGATTACGCCGCCGCCGTCGCGGCCTATCGCAAGGCGGTTGCGGCGGCGCAGGCGGCGCGCCGGCTTGCCGACATGGACAAGGACCTGCTAGCGCACAAGGGCGTGGCGCAGAAGGAAGCCGATCAGGCGGAAAGCGACGCGGTGAGCGCGGAATCCGATCGCTATACAGCGCTGCAGACGCTTTATTCGCTGAACATCGACCCGCACACCATCGCGGACATCAAAAAAGGCCGGGCGATATCCCGCCTCACCGGCGAGATCCGCGCGCCGATGGCGGGCACGGTGGTGGAGCGCCAGATCACGCCGGGCCAGTTGCTGCAGGCGGGAACCACGCCCTGTTTCACCATCGCCGACCTCTCGCGCGTGTGGGTGATGGCACAGGTGTTCGATGCCGATATCGGCAATGTGCATGTGGGCGATACCGCCGAGATCGTGACGGACGGGAAAAGCATTCCGGGGCGCGTCGATAACGTCGCCGCGGAAGTCGATCCCGCCACGCGGTCGGTGATGGTGCGCGTGGCGGTGGCCAATCCGGGCGGGGCGCTCAAGAAGCAGATGTATGTCCGCCTGCGCCTGACGTCGCACACCGCCAGCACCGGCATTCTGGCGCCGGTTTCGTCCATCCTGCGTGACGACGAGAACCTGCCGTTCGTCTATGCCCTGCAGAAGGACGGTAGTTTCGCGCGGCGGCATGTGACGCTCGGCGGCCGCGTGGCCGACAGCTACGACATTCCGGACGGACTGAAAGTGGGCGACCGGATCGTGGTCGATGGTGCGATCTTCGTTCAATTCATGCAGGACCAATGAGCGAGCATCTTCCCCCGCCGGCGCCGCCGCCGCGCCAGGCCTCCATCATGAACCGCATCGTCGCGACATCGCTGCAGCAGCGGTTGATCGTGGCTTTCCTGACGCTCGTTTTCATCGCCGCGGGCATACGCTCGCTCGATCGTCTGCCGGTGGACGCCTATCCGGATCTTTCGCCGCCGATGGTGGAGATCATCACGCAATGGCCCGGCCATGCCGCGGAAGAAGTCGAGCGGCTGATCACCGTGCCGGTCGAGCTTGGCATGAACGGCATTCCCAAGCTGGTCACGGTGCGCTCGATTTCGCTCTACGGCCTCTCCGACGTCACGCTGACCTTCGCGGACGGGACCGACAATTATTTCGCGCGCCAGCGTGTCTTCAACCGCTTGCCGGGGCTGGAATTGCCCGACGGCGTGGCGCCGTCCGTCTCGCCGCTCTCTTCGCCGTCCGGGCTGATCTACCGCTATGTGCTGCGCAGCACCGACCGTTCGCCGATGGAACTGAAGACCTTCGAGGACTGGATCGTCGCGCCGCAATACCGCTCCGTGCCGGGCATCGCGGACGATTCCGGGTTCGGCGGCGGCACCATGCAATATCAGGTGCTTCTCGATCCGGCGAAGATCGCGGGCGTCGGCCTCTCCGTCGCGCAGGTCGAAGCGGCGCTGGCGGCGAACAACGCCAATGCGGGCGGCGGATTCTACGCGCAGGGCGGGCAGTTCTATTACGTCCGCGGGCAGGGGCGCCTGAAGACGACCGAGGACATCGGCAATGTCGTGCTGGCCGTCAACAACGGCATGCCGGTTCTGGTGAAAGACGTGGGCAAGGTCGTCATCGGCATTGCGCCGCGGCTGGGCGAGTTCGGCTACATGAAACAGGACGACGCCGTGGAAGGCGTCATCATGATGCGCACGGGCGAGAAAACGCAGGACGTCCTGAAGCGCGTCGAAGCCAAGACGAAGGAGCTTAATACTCAGATTCTGCCCAAGGATGTGAAGGTTGTTCCGTTTTACGATCGCAGCGACCTGATCGCGCTGACCACCCAGGTGGTGGAGGGCAATCTGTTGCGCGGCATGCTGCTCGTCGTGGTGGTGCTGATCTTCTTCCTCTACGATTTCCGCGCCGGGCTGATCGTCGCGATCACGATTCCGCTGGCGCTGCTTTTCGCGTTCATCTGCCTGGATATCCAGAACGCCTCGGCCAACCTGCTGTCCATCGGCGCGGTCGATTTCGGCATTCTGGTGGACGGCGCGGTGTTCATGGTGGAGAACATCTTCCGCCAGATCGCCTTGCGCGGAAACCGGCCGTTCAACGTCTTCGAGGTCATTCAGGAAGCGGCAGCGGAGGTGGACCGCCCGCTGTTCTATGCCGTGGCCGTGATCGTGGTGAGCTTCCTGCCGATCTACGTTCTCTCCGGCCCGTCGGGAACGCTGTTCAAGCCCATGGCGGATACCATGGTGTATGCGCTGGTTGGCTCGCTTCTCATCACGCTGACGCTCATGCCGGTGCTTTGCGCGTGGTTCATGCGCAACGGCGTGAAGGAGCGCCGGAACGCGGCGTTCGAATGGATCAAGGATCGCTATGCCCGCGGGCTGGACTACAGCCTCGCGCATCCCTGGCGCGTGACGGCCGGGTCGGGCGTGCTTCTGGGCCTGTCGTTGCTGCTGGTTCCGTTCATCGGCGCCGAATTCATGCCGCACATGGACGAAGGCGCGCTGTGGGTACGCGCCACCATGCCCTACACGATCTCCTTCGACGAATCCGCGAAGATCGCCCCCAAGGTGCGCGATATCCTGATGTCGTTTCCGCAGGTGACGACGGTGACCTCCGAGCTGGGCCGCCCGGACGACGGCACCGACTCGACGGGATTCTTCAATGTGGAATTCTATGTCGGCCTGAAACCCTATTCGGAATGGACCGGTCCCTATCGCTCCAAGCCCGAGTTGATCGCGGCGATCGACAAGAAGCTCGCGCAGTTTCCCGGCATCATCTTCAACTACACCCAGCCGGCGGAAGACGCGGTGGACGAAGCCGAAACCGGATTGAAGAGCGCGCTGGCCGTCAAGATCTTCGGCTCGGACCTCAACATCCTGCAGCGCAAGGCCAAGGCGATAAAGCATGTGCTAGAAGGCGTGAACGGGATCGCGGACGTCACGCTGGTGAAAGAGCTTGGCCAGCCCAGCCTTTCCATCGACATCGACCGCGCCAAGATCGCCCGCTACGGCCTGAACGTCTCGGACATCAACAGCCTGGTCGGCGCGGCCATCGGCGGCGATACGGCGACCGAAGTGGTGCAGGGCGAGAAGGCGTTCGATCTTGTCGTGCGCCTCCAGCGCGCCTATCGCGACAACGCCGAGGCGATCGGCAACATTCCCGTGCAGACGGCGGCGGGCCAGCAGATTCCGCTGAAGGAGCTTGCGCACATCCATGTCACCAACGGCGCGTCGTTCATCTATCGCGAGAACAATTCGCGCTATATCGGCGTGCAGTTCTCGGTGGAAGGCCGCGATCTGGCCAATGCGGTGAGCGACGCCATCGCGCAGGTGAAGCAGAAGGTGGCGATGCCGCAGGGCTACCGACTCGATTGGGGCGGGGAATACAAGGAATATACGGCATCGAGCCATCAGCTTGCGATCATATTGCCGCTGACGCTGTTCCTGATTTTCCTTTTGCTGTTCGCACTCTACAGCAATTTCAAGTTTCCGTTCATCACCATCGCGGGCGTGCTGTTGTCCGCGCCCGTCGGCGGGTTCGTCGCGCTGTGGATGACCGGAACGCCGTTCTCGGTTTCGTCGGGCGTCGGCTTTCTGGCGCTGTTCGGCGTCTCGGTCCTCACCGCCGTCGTCTATATTTCCTACGTCAACGAATTGCGGCGCGCCGGGATGGCGATGGCGGACGCCATTCGCGAGGGCGCCATCGTGAAGCTGCGGCCCATCATGATGACCGCGCTGGTGGCCGCATTGGGCCTGTTGCCCGCGGCGATGGCGACGGGCGTGGGAACCGACACGCAGAAGCCCTTCGCCCTTGTGATCGTCGCCGGGCTGCTGACGCGGCTCGTCATCAGCGTTTACCTGATGCCCGCGCTCTATGCGCTGGTGGCGCGGCCCAGCGACCGGCTGGAAGTGTAGCCGCGCCCCGATGTGGCGAAGCGGGACGATCTGTAGTATCGCACGGGGGCGCAGGCACAAAGCGGCGCTCCGATTGCAGAAATCAAGGTCGAGTTGCGATGGCTGAGGTAAGGGACGCGCCGCGCCCCAATGCGCTGCGCAGGCTGTATGCCTGGACGCTGGAGTTGTCGGCGGGGCCGCATGCGTGGACCGCGCTGGCCGCGGTGTCGTTCGCCGAGGCCTCGTTCTTCCCCATCCCGCCGGACATCATGCTGCTGCCGATGATGCTGGCCGACCGCAAGCGCGCCTTCTGGATCGCGGGCTGGTGCACGCTCTGGTCGGTGGTGGGCGGGCTGCTGGGCTATGCCATCGGCGCGCTTCTCTACGGCACGCTCGGGCATTGGCTGATTTCCGTGTACGGACTATCCGGGGACATGAACCAGTTCCGCGCGCTCTATCGCGAATATGGCGCGCTCATCATCCTCATCAAGGGCGCGACGCCCATCCCGTTCAAGCTCGTGACCATCGCCAGCGGCTTCGCGGGCTACAATCTGGCGGCGTTCATCGGCCTTGCCGCGATCACGCGCGGCGTGCGCTTCGGGATGATCGCCGTTCTTCTTTATATATTCGGGCCGCAGGTTCGGGTGTTCGTCGAGAAATATCTGGAATGGGTGATGATCGGCATCGCCGTCGTTATCGTTCTGGGCTTTGTCGCGATCCGTTATCTGTAGATCAAAGCGCGATGGCGCGCTGGAAGGCGGGGCGCTCCGCCAAACGGCGGTAATAGGCTTCGGTGTTCGGCTTGAATCCGCCGCGCAGGCCCAGTGTCTCCGCAAGATAAAGCGCATAGCCTACCGCGATGTCCGCGATGGTGAAGCGCCCGGCGCAGAGATAGTCGCGATCCGCCGTGGCCTGCTCGACGCTGCGCAGGCGCGCGAAGAACCATTGGGTGTAGTCGTCCACCGCCTGTTTCAGGCGGCGCTCCTCCGGCTCCAGTTGCGAATAGCGCAGCACGATGGTTTGCGGGAAGGTGAGGGTGGCGTCGCTGCGGTGCAGCCAGTTGAGATAGGCGCCATAGTCCTTGTCCGCCGGGGTGAGGCCGAGGCCGGTCGGGCCGTAACGGTCCACCAGATATTGGCAGATGCCGGCGGATTCGGTGAGCGTCGCATCGCCATCCACCAGCGTGGGCACGGTGCCGAGCGGATTGACGGCGAGATAGCCCTCGCGGAAGACGCGCGGCGGAAAGCGCATGGATTCCAGCTCATAGGGAACGCCCATTTCTTCCAGAGTCCAGAGCGGGCGCACCGAGCGCGCGCCTTTGCAGTGATAGAGCTTGAGCGTCATGCGCGGCCTCTAGCGATAGGGGAATTTCGGCGCGCGTTTTTCCATGAAGGCGGTTCGGCCCTCGCGGAAATCGGCCTGGCCCACGGCGTCGATGAATTTGTCCGCCGTTTCGCGGCTTTCCTGTGTCGCGCCGGAGAGGATGCGGCGCACCATGTCCTTCGCGCCGCGAATGGACCATTGGGAATTGCCCGCGAGCAGCGCGCATTTCGCGGCGACGGCTTTTTCGAGGTCCTCGGCCGCATGAACCTCATCCACCAGACCGATGGCGTTCGCTTCGGCGGCGTCCATGATGCGGCCGGTGAAGAGAATGTCTTTCGCCTTCGACGGGCCGACGGCATCCACCAGCCGTTTGGTGTCGCCGAAACTGTAAACGATGCCGAGCTTGGCGGGCGTGATGCCGCATCTGGCGCCGGCCGCGGCGATGCGCAGATCGCAGGCCAGCGCGATGGCCATGCCGCCGCCGATGCAATTGCCTTCGATCATGGCGATGGCGGGCTTGGCCGCGTCGGTGATGGCGCGCGCGCCGTCTTCCACCGCGGCGCGATACTGCGCGCTGCGCTCGCGCGAGGCATAGACCGTGTCGAATTCGGAGATGTCGGCACCCGCCGCGAAATGGCCGCCCGCGCCGCGGATGACGATGATCTTGGCATCGGGCAGGGCATCGGCGCGGCGCACGGCTTCGGCGAGGCCTAGCCACATCGCCTCGTTCAGCGCGTTGCGCTTCTCGGGACGGTTGAGCGTGATTGTCGCTACGTCATGGGCGCAGGCGAACTGGATGGGCGCGGTCATGGGGAATCCCGGAAGATGTTGGCGCTATGCTATGAGGCGAATGTGATCGTGAGCAACCCGCGCGGGAGACGCCTGTGAAACTCGACGGCATCAAGGTTCTGGACCTGTCGCAATTCCTGCCCGGCCCGCATCTGACCATGACGATGGCCGATCATGGTGCGACGGTGATCATGGTCGAGCCGAAGAACGGCGTGGGCGAGCCGGTGCGCGCAATGGGGGCGCGGATGCCGGACGGAACGGCGGTGTGGTTTCGCAATATCGCGCGCGGCAAGCATAGCGTGGCGCTGGATCTGAAGAATGCCGAGGACAAGGCGACGTTTCTGAAGTTGGCCTCAGATGCGGACGTGATCGTGGAAGCGTTCCGCCCCGGCGTCGTGAAGCGGCTGGGCATTGACTACGACACTGTTTCCGCTGCCAACCCGCGCATTGTCTATTGTTCGATCAGCGCCTTCGGGCAGGACGGGCCGTGGCGCGACAAGCCTTCGCACGATCTGGGCGTGCAGGCGCTGGCCGGGACGCTGGACCTCTCACGCAGCTTTGCCGACAACACGCCGAACATGCCCAATCTGGTGGCCGCCGACATGGCGTCGTCGCTGACGGCGCTGTCGGCGATCCTGATGGCGCTGCTGGCGCGAGAGAAAACGGGCAAGGGCGATTACATCGACATCGCCATGTATGACAGCCTGCTGGCCTGGACGCCGAACATCACCGGCACGGTGTTTGCCGAAGACAAAGCGCCTGTGCCGCACGAGATGCGCAATTATGGCGGGCAGGCGATGAACCGCATCTACGAAACGAAAGACGGCCAGTTCATCGTGCTCGCCGGATCGGAGGCGAAGTTCTCGGAGAATTTGTTGCGCGCGTTGGGGCGGCTGGATTTTCTCGCTATCGCCAAAGGTGAGCCGGGGCCGTCGCAGGCGCCGCTGATCGCCTACTTCACGCAGACGTTCCAACAGAAGACGCGCGCGGAATGGGAGGCGTTTCTCGAACCCATCGATCTGTGCTGGGCGCCGGTGCGGTCGTTGAAGGATGCGTTCGGCGACGCCAACGCCGCGGCTCGGCACATGCTGATGAAAGACGCTGAGGGCAACCGCCATATCGGTCCGGCCATCAAGTTCCGGAACGACCCGGCCAGGCCGGACTTCCGTTTGCCGAATTATGGCGCGCAGGGCGCGGTCGCGAACGGTTTTCCCGCGCGCTAACGCGCCGAGCTGGTGCCGGTTTCGCCTTTCGCGGCGCGGTCGAGCGCGCGGACTGGCTGACTGTGCAGACGATGGATTTCGGCCGCGTGCGCGGGCTCCAGGAATTCCGCGCGCAGACGCGGCAGCGATTGCGGATATTCCGCCTGCAGGAAGGCGAGCATCTTCTCGCGAATTTCGCAGCGCAGGTCCCAGACCTTGGAGGCGTCGCGCGCGGTGGCGAGAGCGCGCACTTCGATGGTGCGTTCGGTGGTATCGCTGACCTGAAGGTTGACGACCTTGCCGTCCCAGATTTTCGATGCCCGCACGATCTCGTCCAGCTTTTCGCGCAGCGGCTGGATCGGTGTGCGATAATCGAGGTGGAAATAGACGCTGCCAATCAGCGTGGCGGAGGTGCGCGTCCAGTTCTGGAACGGGTTCTCCAGGAAATAGCCCAGGGGCACGATCATGCGCCGCCAATCCCACAGGCGGATGACGACATAAGTCGAGGTGAATTCCTCGATCCAGCCGAACTCGCCATTGATGATGACGACATCGTCGATGCGGATGGGCTGGGTGATGGCGAGCTGCACGCCGGCGATGAGGTTGCCCAGCAGCGGCTTGGCGGCAAGGCCCAGCGCGATGCCCGCCACGCCCGCGGAAGCGAAGATGCTGACGCCATATTCGCGCACGGCATCGAAGGTCATCAGTGCGAAGCCCAGCGTCAGGAATCCGATCACGACGGTGGCCGTTCGCTTGAGCACGCGCATCTGCGTCACCGCCTTGCGGGCGAGCAGGTTGTCTTCCGTGTCGATCTGGAAGCGGCTCATGTAGCGCTCGGCCACGATGTTGGTCGCGACGATGGCGATCCAGCCCAGCAGGATCACGAAGGCCGCGATCAGGACATGGTGCAACGACTGCGAGGTGATCGCGCCGAACGGCAGCGCCGGAACCACGAGCGTGACGGCGAGCAGCACCAGCGCGAAGCGCAGCAGCGATTCCGCGCGCTGCACGATTTGGTGCAGCAGGGGGTACCGCGCCTGTAGAAACCGGCGGGTCAGGCCCCGCATCAGACGAAACGCGAGAAGCGCGAGCAGGGCGGTGGCGGCAAGAACCGCGATACCGATCAGCCAGCCGGGAACATAGCGCGCGATATCACCGATATCGTGGAGGGTCATTCGTCACCTTTCACCCCCCTTCTTCCGGTTCCGGACAATGCGTTCACGAAGGTCTGGCAATAGGACGATGCCGTAAGCCGCAGGACCTGTTCGAACAAACGCGCGTGCCGCAAGCGGCGTTCCTGCAACGGCATGGTCAGCGCCGCATGCATGGCTTCGGCGATCTCGTCCGGGTCGTTCGGATTGACGATCAGGGCATCCTGGAAATAGCTCGCCGCTCCGGCAAAGCGCGACAGCACCAGAACGCCCGGATCTTCGGGATTCTGCGCCGCGATATATTCATGGGCGACGAGGTTCATGCCGTCGCGCAGCGGGGTGACGAGGCCCACGCGGGAAATGCGGTGGAATCCGGCAAGGGTCGCGCGCGAGACGCCTTGGCTCATGTAGCGCAGCGGCACCCAGTCGAAGGTGCCGTGGCGGCCGTTGATGTCGCCCGCCATGCGGTTGAGCACGGGGCGCAGCGACGCATATTCGCTGACGTCCTCGCGCGACGGCACGGCGACCTGCAGATAGCTGACGTGCTGGCTGTGCTCGGGAAAGCGCGTGAGCAGGCGGTTGAACGCCTCGAAGCGGTTGGGCAGGCCCTTGGAATAATCGAGCCGGTCGACGCCGATCATCAAATGGCGGCCAGCGAGGCTTTCGGTCAGCCGCTTGTTGTTCTTGCCCGTGGCCGAACGCACCGCCTGCCGCGAGAAGGCGAGGGCGTCGATGCCGACCGGCGCGACGATGCTCCGCACGGGACGGCCGGGCACCTGGATAACGCCGTCCTCCGTGATGTCGTGGCCGAGCGACTGGCGCACCGTGTCGAGGAAATCGTTGCGGTGCTCTTCGGTCTGGAAGCCGACGACATCGTATTCGCACAGGTCGCGCAGCAGCAGATCGCCCTGCGGCAGGGCGTTGTACATGCTGTGCGGCACGAAGGGGATGTGGAGATAAAAGCCGATGCGGCTTCTGACGCCCATCCGCCGCAGCATCGCGCCCAGCGGGATCAGGTGATAATCGTGCACCCAGATCAGATCGTCCGGCCGCAGGAGGCCGAGCAGGGTGTCGGCATAGAGCTTGTTGACCGTGCGGTAGCCGTCCAGATCCTCGCGCCGGAACTCCATCAACGCCAGACGGAAATGGAACAGCGGCCACAGCGCGCTGTTGGCGAAGCCGACATAGAATTTCTGATATTCCTCCTCGGACAGATCGATGGTGGCGTATTCCACGCCGCGATCGTTCGTGATCTGGAGCTTTCCGTTTCCCGGCGCGGTCTTTCCGCTCCAGCCGAACCACAGGCCCACTGAATCCATCACGTCCTGCAGCACGACGGCGAGGCCGCCGGCACGCTGGCCCTGTCCGGGCAGCGGAACGCGATTGGAGACGATTACGAGGCGTGCCATAGGCCCTGTTCCCATGTTCGACTGAGGCGATAGGCCGACAGGATGAGGCCGACGAGCGAATAGGCTTGCGGGAAATTTCCCCACAACTCGCCGGTGTGCGGATGCAGGTCTTCCGAAAGAAGCCCCGCGGCATTGCGGTGGGACAACAGATTCTCATACAGCGCGCGGGCTTCGTCCACGCGGCCCACGGCGGCAAGCGAGTCGATGTACCAGAAGGTGCAGATCAGGAACGAGGTTTCGGGCAGGCCGAAATCGTCCGGCTCGTCGTAGCGCAAAAGGAATCCGTTGCGCAGAAGGCGCTTCTCGATGATCGCCAGCGTCTTGAGGAAGCGTTCGTCTTTCGCGGGCAGCAGGCCCAGTTGCGGCAAAAGCAGCGTGGACGCATCCACGATGTCTTCGCCGAATGCGCCGGAAATCCATCCCTCTTTGGTGATGCCCTTTTCGAGAATGGCGTCGCGCAGCTTGGCGGCTTTCGCTTTCCATTCGGCGGCGTCCTTGTCTTCGCCCACGCGCTGGGCGATGAGGCCCATGCGGTGCGCCGCGGCCCAGCACATGGCGACGGAATAGGTGTGGACGCGGCTGCGCCCGCGAAATTCCCACACCCCCGAATCCGGATTGAGCGCGACCTTCACCGCTTCATGGCCCACGGGTTTCAGGCGCTTGTAGAGATCGAGGCCGCCCGCGAAGTCCACGCGCTCGTCCCAAAACAGTTGCGCCGCCGAAAGGATCACCGAGCCATAGACGTCGGTCTGCTTCTGCGTCGCGGCGGCATTGCCCACGCGCACGGGGCCCATGCCGCGGAAACCGGCAAGCGCATCGGCCTGTCTCTCGTCCAGCTCCGTGCTCGTCACGATGGGATAAAGCGGATTGAGTTCCGCTTTCTCGCCGAACACGGTGTTCACCATGAAGCGGACGAAGTGCTCCATGGTGCGGGTGACGCCGAGCTGGTTGAGCGCATTCACGGTGAAATAGGCGTCCCGCAGCCAGCAATAGCGATAGTCCCAGTTGCGCGCGGTGTTCGGTGCTTCGGGAATGGAGGTGGTGAGCGCGGCGACGATGGCGCCGGTTTCCTCATAGCTGCAGAGCTTGAGCGTGATCGCCGCGCGGATCACCGCCTTCTGCCACTCGAAGGGGATCGCCAGTTTCCGCGACCAGTCGAGCCAGTAGTTGATGGTTTCGTGCAGGAAATGTTTTGCGAGGCTGTCGGGATTCTGGGAGAGGCTTTCATCGGTGCCGACAAACAAATTGACCGGCTTGTCCACGAGAAACGCCGCTTCGTCCTGAATGAAGGTGGGGCCGAGATCGGAAGTCACGCGCAAGACGCGCTCGTCGCCGATGAAACGGATATGATTGCTGCCGAAGCTCGTGCGCGGCTTCGTCTTGCCGTAATCGAATGTCGGCCTTATGCGCACCTTGATGCGCGGCTGGCCGGTCACCGGCTCGATGCGGCGAACCAGCGACGGCGGGCGGAAGTTGCGCTCGAACAGCAGGAAGCGCGGCGCGAAATCCAGCACGCGCAACGTCTCTCCGGCCTTGGTCTCATAGATGGTTTCCAGAACGGCCGTGTTGCGGATGTAAGCCTGATGGATCGTCGCGAGGTTTTCCACGACGATGTCCATGAAGCCGGTCTGCGGATCGTCGCCGTTCACCAGCGCGTTGAACACCGGATCGGCGTCCAGCCGCGGGAAGCAGAACCACCTGTGAACGCCTTTGGTGTCCACCAGGCTGGCCACCGCGCAATTGCCGATAGGCGATAGATCGAGCTGGGCCATCCGGGGTCAATCCGTTCCGTTGTGAAAACGCGCGAGCCATGCGCGCACGGCCGCCGGCCGCCCGCCGAAGGCTATGCCGACATCGAGCGCGATGCCGCCTTTTTCCTTGGCGGCGCGAAAGCCGTCATGATCGGTGACATCGTCGCCGACGAACACGGGGACGCGGCCCCGGAACGGCGGGTTCGCCATCAGGCTGCGCACCACCATCGCCTTGGTGAGCGTGCGATGGCGAATCTCAAAAGCCTTTTTCGCGGGAAGAACTTCGAACGCTTCTTCATCGCGCGCGACGAGGCCGGCAACGATCTCCTCGATCTGCTTTTTGCGGTCCGGCGCGCCGCGATAATGCACGGCGATGCAATGTGGCTTGTCCTCGACGACGACACCGGGCCATTGCTTTACGGCCTGATGCAGCAATGTCCGCCATGCGGAGGGCACGGCGAGAGCGGTGCTTGCGGTTTCGATCCGGCCGTCCGGCAGACGAAGCGATGCGCCATGCCCCGCGCCGCCGGGCAGGCGCAGCGGCGCGAGCATTTTGTCGATCTGCGAAAAAGGCCGCCCGCTGACGATGGCCAGCGCGCCGCTGAGCCATGCACTGGCCTGCGCCAATGTGGCGACCAGGGTGGCCGGTATCTGCACCTGTTCCGGCGTGGGGGCGATCTCCAGCAACGTGCCGTCGATGTCGAGAAACAGGGCCCAGCCGGGGTCGGGTGCGGGCGCGCGCACCTCGGAAATGTCTGTCACAAACGCCATGCTTTGGATGACCATGCCATCGGCATGGCGTCAACCCTTGATATCGTCCGGTCAATACGGCAACCGGCGCGGATTTGTTCCGTATCATGCGCCACGGCGCTCGAATGTCGCGCGCGATAGCGCCGCGCGCAGGGAACCGGAAGTGCGCTCGCGCGTTTGCGCCTATCGTGCCGCTGCGCGGGCCGCCAGCGACATCGCGATCAGCGACGCGCCGCCGAACAGCATATCGACTCCGACGATGATGCCGATGGCCCATGCCGCCGAACCGGGCAAGCCCAGAAAGATGACGGCGGCGAGCAGAAGGTCGATGATGCCGTTCAGCAGAAGCCATGCCCATCGCCCGTGCAACGCGCGGCGATATTCCAGCGACAGAAGAATGGTGAGCACGCCGTCTGCGAACAGGAATGCGGTCAGCACGACCGTGAGCGAGAGAACGCCGCCGCCCGGCCAGCCGAACAGAAGAACGCCCGCGACGATTGCGACGAGGGACGAGAGGAGCGACCACCAGAAGCCGGGCGCATGACGGCCGATCAAGGTCGTGACGAGGCCGAAGGCGCCACCGATGAAAAGCAGCCAGCCGAAGAAGATCGCCACGAACAGGCTGGCCAGCGGCGGAAGCACGATGGCGACGATGCCGAGCAGCGCGAGAACCACGCCTTCGACCAGAAAGAGGCGCCAATGCCGCTCGAAGCTGTGCTCGGCCTTCATGGGCAATCCGGTATCCGCCACAAGAGTCTCCCTCAGTCTGCCGCGCGGCAACGATCATAGACGGACCGCGCGGGGCGCGCGATCCCATAATTGGCCGCGGACAGACTCTAGGCCAGAACGTCGGCCGCTTCCGGATGGCGGCGAAACCATGCGACGGCATAGGGACAGGTCGGGCGGATTTTGTAGCCGTGCGCACGCGCCTGTGCGGCGATGCCTTCCATCAGCCGCCCGGCCGCGCCGGTGCCCCGCAACGCCGGTGCGGCCTCGACATGGGGAATGGTGAACACATCGCCCGCGCGCCGATAGGTGGCGAAGGCCAGCGCGCCCTGTTCTTCCAGTTCGAAGCGGCTGCGGGATTCGATGTTCACGACGCTCATGGGCTCACCTGTTATGCGCCACCGCAGATTGACTTTATTTCACGGAGATTTCTAATCCTGTTTCGGCCGGGGAGGGCACGATGGCATCGATTTCGCGCGCGGGAAGCGCGGCACTTCTTCTTTTCCTGAGCATTCTGGCGTTTCCCGCCTTCGCCGCGGACCGCACGGTGGTGGTTGTGCTGTTCGACGGGTTTTCGCCCGCGATGATCGATGCGTCGCAGCCGACGCCCCATTTCAACGAGATCCGGCGCGAGGGCGCATGGTCGCGCCATCTGGTGCCGGTATTCCCGACGCTCTCGCTGGCGAACCATACGAGCTTCGCCACCGGCTGCTGGCCGGAGCATGACGGCATTATTTCCAACACCTTCTACGATCCGAAGATGGGGCGGTTCGGCCTGCATTCCAAACCGCAGGACGAAGACGCGGATTGGCATACGGGTTGCCAGTCGATGTGGGAGGCCGCGAAGGCGCAAGGGGTGAGTAGCGCCGTCTATAACTGGGCGGGGCGCTGGTCGGGCAAACATGGCATGCTGGCGAGCTTCGCCAATCCCATCGTGCCCTGGAAGATGCGGCCGAGCGACGATTGGGTGATCCGGCAGGGCATCAAGGAACTGCGCGACAACGGCCCCAACCATCCGCGCCTGATCGCGCTCTATATGTCGGGGCCGGACGATGCGGCGCATTATCATGGCGTGCGTTCGCCCGAAACGATCGCGGCGGTGCGCAAGGCGGACGGCTATGTCGGGCAGTTGATGGATGCGATCCGTTCGCTGCCGCCGGGGCGCGAGGCGACGCTGATCGTCGGCACCGATCACGGCATGATCGACGTTGGCCCGATGGTGAACATGACCCGCCTGATGAACATGTATCACATCAAGGGGCGCGTGGCCGCGGATGGCGCGACGGCGTTTCTTTATCTCGACAAGGGCGAAAGCGCCGACCGCGTGATGACGGCGCTGGCGAAATACAAATATGCGTTCGACGTTTACAAGCGGGGCCACTTCCCGTCTTTCGCGCATCTGGGAACGGGGCCGCGCGTCGGCGATCTGATGGTGCTGGCGCATCCGCCATACTGGGTGGTGGACGATACCGTGTTTCCCGCCTGGGCGTTCGCGCTGGGCGTCAACCATTTCTGGCCGCCGATCTTCACGCCCTTCACCGGCGGGCTGAAGGCGACGCATGGCTACGATCCGCATATCGTGCAGATGCACGGCATCTTCTATGCGTGGGGTTCGGGCATCGCGCAGGGCCGCGAGGTGCAGCGCGTGAACATGGTGGATATCCATCCCACCGTGATGGCGCTGCTGGGCCTGAAACCGGGGCATCCCGTGGACGGCAAGGTCGCCACGGACGTGCTGTCGGAAAAATAGCCGTAAGGCGCGTAACGAAACATCGGTTCGCTTCGTATCAGGCGTAACGGCGCGTGGGTCCGACTGGTCCCGGCGCGGGCCTGGTGTCCGTGCGATGCGCTTTTCGAACCGGAGGATTCCATGTCTCGTATTCTTTTTATCGCCGCCGCGGCCACGATGCTGATGGCGGGCTCGGCGCTCGCGCAGGGCAACGCCATGGCGGGCGGCACGATGGCGCATGACAGCATGAGCGCGCACAACGCGATGCAGGCCAAGCACAACTGCATGAAGAGCGCGAACAACGCCATGTCGGGCGGCACGTCGCACAATGCCATGTCCGGCGGCGCCATGGCGAAGTCGGAGACGAATTGCGACACGCACATGCAGCACAACAACAGCATGTCGCAT
>JAFECN010000365.1 GCA_018242145.1 Pseudomonadota bacterium | reverse complement strand
TCCGCGACGGTGGCAACGACGTCCCCGGCCATAACGACCGTGCCGGCGGTGACGGGCACGGTGATCACGCGCCCCGACGTCGGCGCCAGCACCCGGCCCTGTGCCTGTTGCTCCTGGATAACGGCGCGCTGCGCGGAGATCGATTTCAGATTGCTGGCGGCGACAGCGTAAGCCGTACGGGCCTGGTCGAAGTTGTTGCGCGAAATCGCACCGGCATCGATGAGTCGCTGCGCACGCTCGTACTCCACCTTCGCCTGGGCGAGCTGCGCCTCACCCGCCTGCACTTGCGCCGCGTAGGAACTGACCGTCAACGCCAGCTTTTCGTCGCCGACCGTTGCCAGCACGTCGCCCTGCGCGACGCGATCGCCCTGGCGAACCTTCAGTTCGAGGATCGTTCCGCCCGTGCGCACGCGCGCCGGCACGACATGCGCGGACTCGATGGTGGCGAAAACGGATTTCTCATCCGAAATCATCGACTCCTGCACGACATACGCCTTGGGCGGAGGCGGCAACTGATGCACGACCGGATGTGCGGAGAGCCCGATATAGGCGAGTATGCCGGCCAGCCAATGCCACATGGGTCACGTCAGCGCTTCTCGCGCACCTTTCCGGTGGCGGGATCGATGCTGACGGTAGGAAGGCCGGCAGCCTTCCACGCCTGGATGCCGCCCCTCATATGGCTGTCGAACGGAAGCCCCGCTCTTTCGCTGGCGGCAACCGCTTTGGCGGACCGCACGCCGGAGCCGCACTGGAACACCACCTTCAGATCCCTGGGATCGGGCAGCGCATTGGGATCGAAGGACGATAGCGGAAACAACAGCGCCCCTTGAATATGCTCCGCTTCATATTCCGCGGGCTCGCGCACATCGATGAGCATAATGGATTTCTCCGCCAGCCAGCGGGCGACATCTTTCGGTTCGAGGTTCTGCAGCGCCATCAGTTCATTCTCCTTGTGCGTTTGGCCTTCGGCGCGCGCATGGCCGAAGGCCCGCAATAGATTTCGTAAAGTGTCTCGACCAGGCGACGGACGGGCTCGCTCGCCAGCGAGTACCAGATCGTCTGCCCCTCGCGCCGGGTCTCCACGAGGCCGTCCTTGCGCAGCAGCGCCAGATGCTGGGACACAGTCGAATCCCGCAGGCCCAGAAACTCCGCGAAATCGCGGACCGGCCGCTCGCCCTCGATCAACTGGCAAAGAATCATCAGGCGGTGGCGGTTCGCCAGCGCCTTGAGCATCTCTTCGGCGGCTGCGGCCTGTTCGCGCATCTGGCTGGATTTTATTTTCATATTTTCGTATATACGAAATATCGTATATATAATCAAGAGGCAAAAGCATAAGACTTCAGCCGCCGCACGCTTTCATTGCGATCGATCAAGGAAAGGGCGGCCCCGCCGGGTCACAGTGCGATCAGGAGAAAACGCCAATGGCAAAAGTCGTCGTTCTGGGTGCCGGCCTCGGCGGCACGCTTGCCGCTTACGAACTCGCGCCGGTGATGGGCCCGAGCGATCAGTTGATCGTCGTCGGTCAGGGACCGCGCTATCACTTCGTTCCGTCCAACCCCTGGATCGCGGCCGGATGGCGGGATCGCGACGAGATCGAAGTCGATCTTATGCATGTGATGGCGAAAAAGCGCATCGAATACATGCCGCAGGGCTGCAGGCGCGCGCATCCCGCGGAGAACCGCCTGGAGCTGAACGATGGAAGCTCCCTTTCCTACGATTATCTCGTTATCGCGACCGGCCCTGAATTGGCCTTCGATGAAATCGAAGGCCTGGGCCCGGAGAAATTCACGCAGTCCATCTGCCATGTGGATCATGCGGAGAAGGCGAATGCGGCACTGGAGGAATTCGCGAGAAATCCCGGCCCTGTCGTGGTCGGCGCGGTGCAGGGCGCGTCCTGTTTCGGGCCCGCCTATGAATTCGCATTCATCCTCGATACCGAACTGCGCAAGCGCAAAATCCGCGACAAGGTGCCGATGACGTTCGTCACTTCGGAGCCCTATATCGGCCATCTTGGCCTCGATGGCGTGGGCGATACGAAGGGCATCCTCGAAAGCGAACTCCGCCAGCGTCATATCAAGTGGATCACAAGCGCGAAGGTTCAGGGCGTAGAAGCGGGAAAAATGATCGTCGACGAGATCGGCGAGGATGGCGCGATAAAAAAGACGACAGAGCTGCCTTTCGGATATTCCATGATGTTGCCGGCATTCCGCGGCGTGGAAGCCGTGCGTGGCATCGAGGGTCTCACCAATCCGCGCGGCTTCATCATCATCGACAAGAAGCAGCGCAATCCGAAATACCCGAACATCTTCGGCATCGGCGTCTGTGTCGCCATAGCGCCGACGGGACCGACGCCAGTGCCGGTGGGGGTGCCCAAGACCGGTTTCATGATCGAATCCATGGTTACGGCGACCGCGCAGAACATCGGCGCCCTGCTCCGCGGCAAGACTGCGGACGCGGAAGCGACCTGGAATGCCGTCTGCCTCGCCGATTTCGGCGACGACGGTGTGGCATTCGTGGCTGAGCCCCAGATTCCGCCGCGCAACGTAAACTGGGCCTCGCAGGGGAAGTGGGTCCACTACGGCAAGATCGCTTTCGAGAAATACTTCCTCCACAAGATGCGCCGCGGCGAGAGCGAGCCGTTCTACGAGCGCTGGTTCATGGAAGGTTTGGGAATCCGCCGCTTGACGCGCGCGCGGTAAAAGGGAGCACAACGATGAATATCGACAAAGCAGTGCTGGCTTTCGCCGGGCTGGTCGTTCTGGTGGGCCTCGTGCTAGCGCAAATCTATTCGCCCTGGTGGCTGCTGTTGAGCGCCTTCGCCGGACTCAACATGTTCCAGGCCGCGTTCACGGGCTTCTGCCCGGCGGCCATCGTCTTCCGCAAGCTCGGACTGAAGGCCGGCAGCGCGTTCCGATAGCGCGACATTCCCGCGTTGCATCATTTTGCAGATATACCGCGCCTAGCTCTCTGAGGCGCCGCCACAGCCTTGCGCCGCGTGGTCGGAGCCATCATCGGCGGCTCATTGCCCCGCTAAGCACCCATGGCTGCGCCCTCACTCGGGATGGCTGTATGTATCGCGCCGGTCGGCAAGCTTCGAATGCATCGGCCCGGCGCCTCCTTGCGCAAAGTGGCGCAGCAGGCCGGCACGTCCACCGGCGCGGGGGTTACGGAGTTGCGCGCCGCGAGTTCAGTCCATGATGAGCGGCGAAATATTCATAATTTTCGGGTCTTCACCGGGCTTCACGTGCAGTCGGTACACGCTGGAAGATCAACTTATAACCAAAATCCACTTTAGGCATCGTTTGTACTACGCCATGTGGCGGAGTGGATATTAAACGCCCAGAATAGCCACCGCCGAAAGGCCGGGGGCGCCGTATACTTGGCTGTAGGCCAAGCTTAGATTTTCCACTTGGCGTCCTCTGGCGCGTCCGCGCAGTTGCTGAACGTTCTCGTAAACTTGCCGGAGGCCCGACGCACCGATGGGTTCGCCGCAGGCAAGGCAGCCGCCGTCGGTGTTGATGGGCAGCTTGCCGCCGAGACGCGTCGCGCCCTCCGCGATGAGTTTCTCCTGTTCTCCATCCTTGCACAGGCCGTTCTCCACCATGTGCATGACTTCCGCGCCGGACTCCGTGTCCTGAATCTGCGCGACGTCTATATCCTGCGGACCGACGCCGGCCATTTCATAAGCTGCTTTCGACGCAATCTCCGTCGGCGATGGGCCACGCTTCACGTCCAACGACGGCGAGAACACTTCGAACGATCCGTTAACGCGCGTGCGCACGGCGGCGCCGCGAATGCGCGGGCCTGCAAGACCCAGTTCGCGCATCTTCTTGTCCGAGGCGAGAAGGAGCGCCGCGCCGCCTTCCGCGGGCGAGCAGAACATGAATTTCGTCAGCGGATCGCTGACCATCTGCGAATTCAAAATCGTTTCGGCATCCACCGGCTGCTTGCGCCAGCTATGCGGCGTCTTTGCACCGTTCTCGAACGCCTTTTCGGCCACGCGCGCCAATGTCATCGGCGTGATGCCGTGCAGGCCCATATAGCGCTGGATCTTCATGGCGAAGAATTGCGTCGTCAGCATCATGCCGGTTTCGCCATACCATTTGGGCAGGCCCCAGGCTTCCGGCTCCGGATTGAACGCGCCGCGCGGATGCTTGTCGAACCCCAGCACGACACCCAGATCGAACTCGCCGGACTTGATCGCCCAATAGCCGGACAACAATGCCGAGCCGCCGGTGGCGCAGCCATTCGCCACGTTGATGAACTGCACGCCTGTCAATCCCAGCCGTGGCAGCATCGCGTC
>JAFECN010000364.1 GCA_018242145.1 Pseudomonadota bacterium | reverse complement strand
TGGACTCGGACCAGTTCACGCAGGAACTGGTGTCGTTCTCCGGCGTCGAGCAGCAGATCAACACCAATGACAACCTGAAGACATTGATCTCGTTGCAGCAGGGCAATTCCTCGAACAACGCGATCAACTATCTGGGCAAGAACATCACCATCACCGACGGCAGCGGCCAACTCACGGACGGCGCGGCGCACTGGAGCTACGCGCTCGGCAGCGCCGCGGCTTCGACGACGATCACCGTCACCGATTCCAACGGCAAGGTCGTTTACACCGGAAATGGCGGAACCGCCGCGGGCCAGCACGACTTCGACTGGGACGGCAAGGACAACAGCGGCAACCAGCTCGACGACGGCACATACAAGCTCGCCGTCTCCTCGCTCGCCGCGGACGGCACCACCGTTCAGACGGGTGTCGCCAGCAGCGGCACGGTCACCGAAGTGAATTTCACCGGATCGGAGCCTTATCTGATGGTCGGCAGCATGGCCGTTCCGGTCAGCTCGGTTTCGGCCGTCGACGCAGGAAGTTGAAGAACGATCGGGAGCCGAGAAACGGCTTCCTTGAAACTGGCCGGACCCGCAGGCGAAGCCCGCGCGACACCGGAGGAAAAAGGAAAGCAAGACAATGTCACTCTATGGCGCGATGATGATCGGCGTCTCTGGCCTGGATGCAAACAGCCAGGCGCTCTCGATCGCCTCTTCCAACATCGCCAACGTCAACACCGTTGGCTACAAAGCCGCGAGCACGAATTTCTCGACCATGCTCGCATCCGCCCTGGGTTCGGGCGACGTTTCGAACTCCGCCGTCACGGCGACCGCTTCGCAGAACGTCACCGTGCAGGGCACGCCGGTTTCGGCCTCGCTGCCGACCAATATGGCGATTTCCGGCAACGGGTTCTTCGTGGTCACCAAGTCGCCGGCCGCGGCGGGCTCCGCCAACTCGCAGTACTACACGCGCGCGGGCGATTTCAGCCCGGATGCGAGCGGCAATCTGGTGAACTCCGCCGGCTATTACCTGATGGGCTGGCCGCTGGACTCCAGCGGCAACGTGCCGAGCAACCGCACCGACATGACGGCCGTGAACATCAACGCGCTGTCCGGCAAGGCCGAAGCGACGACGACGATGACCATTCAGGCGAACCTGAAGGCCAGCACCACGGCGCAGCCGACCTACACGACCGGCGACGTGCAAAACGGCACGATCACGGCCGACTTCCAGCGCACCATCAACGTGTATGACAGCCAGGGCGGCCAGCAGCCTCTGCAGATCTCCTATGTGAAGACGGGTGCGAACGACTGGTCGTACGAAGTGTCCTACCAGGGCGATGCGGCCAATATCGGCGGCGCGGCGAACAATCCGATCGCCACCGGCAATATGACCTTCAATTCCGACGGCACGCTCGACACCGTGACCGACACCACCGGCGGCACCTCGACCGCCTCGCCGGACGGCAAGGTCAACATCAACATTCCGTGGGCGGCGAGTTCGGGCCTGCAGTCGCAGAATATCTCGCTGAACCTGGGCACGCTCGGCACATCGAACGGCGTCACGCAGTTCGACAGCGACTCGGCGATGCCGTCGTCGCAGGTGGACGGCTCGCTGTTCGGCAGCCTTTCGGGCGTCTCGATCGATGCCGACGGGTTTGTGACGGCGAACTTCTCCAACGGCCTATCGCAGAAGATCTACAAGCTGCCGGTTGCGACCTTCGCCAATGCGAACGGCCTCACCGCCGTCAACGGCAATGCTTATCAGGCATCGAACACCTCCGGCACGGCGACGATCAACGAAGCGACGACCGGCGGCGCGGGCGCCATCCAGAGCCAGTCTCTGGAAGGTTCCACCGTCGATCTGGCGACGGAGTTCACCAATCTCATCACCACGCAGCGTGCCTATCAGGCATCGACCCGAATCGTGACAACCGCTTCGGACATGCTCGATCAGCTCCTGCAGATGTCGCATTAACGGATAGGGCCGGTGTTGCGCGCAATCGCGGCATCGGCCTTCCCGAATTCAGACAATGTAATGCTGAAATTACAGAGTCTTTTAACCCTGTGTTTTGGCCGTTTGTTAAAGGCGGAACGGTTACCGTGCGCGTGGGTGATGGAGATAGAAACGAGATGACAATGGGCGATGACCGCAAGGGGCGCGTGAGCTACGTCATCGGGCCGGACGGCAGCCCGTTGACGCTCGCCGACCTTCCGCCTCCGGGTACCAAGCGTTGGGTGATCCGCCGCAAGGCCGAAGTCGTCGCCGCCGTGCGCGGTGGCTTGTTGAGCCTCGACGATGCATGCCGCCGCTACACGCTGACGGTCGAGGAGTTTCTGGCGTGGCAGCGCGCGATCGATCGTCATGGCCTGGCGGGCCTGCGCGCCACGCGGGTGCAGCAGTACCGGAACTAGTTAGCGAAATGTAAATTCACGGGGCGAATGCGAGCGGGAAAAAATTTCCGCCCGCATTCGCATGTGCATCCAGCGTTAAGTCCACCTTTACCAAGCGCGCGGCAATGTTTGCCTACCGGGCGCGCTCTTCACTCGCGCGCTCCGAGCGGAGGGGCGAGCATTGCCGGAATTTCTCAAAGGTAACGGACCTGCGCGGTTCGGCGTCATGGCCGGTGTCGCCGCCGTTCTCACCGCATTCTTCCTCTATGTCGCCGGCGTGATCTCCGAGCCGCCGAAGACGATCCTCTATTCCGGCCTCGATCCGCGCGCCGCCGCCCAGGTGACGGCGAAGCTCGACGCCATGAACGTCAAATACGACGCCAAGGGCGACGGCGGCACCATCCTCGTGCCCGCCGATCAGGTCGTGAAGCTGCGCATGGAGCTTGCGTCGGAGAACCTTCCCGCCGCCGGCACCGGGTACGAGATCTTCGACAAGTCCGATTCCTTCGGCACCACCGCCTTCGTGCAGAACATCAACAAGCTGCGCGCGATGGAAGGCGAGCTGGCCCGCTCCATCGAAACCATCGACGGCATCGATTCCGCGCGGGTGCACCTCGTCATCCCCGAACGTCAACTCTTCAGCCATGACGATCAGACGCCGAGCGCCTCGGTCGTGTTGCGCACGCAGGGCACGCTGGATCGCGGCCAGGTCACTGCCATTCAGCACCTCGTCGCGGCGGCCGTGGCGGGACTGATGCCCAATCGCGTCGCCATCGTGGACGATCACGGCACGCTGCTCGCAGGCGGCGATGACAGCACCGGCCCGGACGCCGCCGCCCAGGAGCAGGAGCAGCACACCACCGATCTGGAAGACAAGCTGCGCCAGCGCATCGAATCCATCGTCGCCAGCATCGTCGGCCCCGGCCATGTGCGCGTGCAGGTGGCGGCGGACATGAACTACGATCATACCCAGACGACGAGCGAAATCTTCGATCCCGATTCCAAGGTCGTGCGCTCCACGCAGACGGTCGAGCAGAACGCCAGCGACACCAATGCCAGCAATGGCGGCGCGGTGTCGGTGGCGAATTCGCTGCCGAACGCCCAGCAGAGCGGCGGCGACAACACCAAATCGAGCAGCGGCCGCACGGAAGAAACGACCAACTACGAAATCTCCAAGACCACGAAGACCAGCGTTGTCGATCAGGGCACCGTGAAGCGCCTCTCCGTCGCGGTCGCCGTGGACGGCACGACGAAAACCGATGCCGCGGGCAAGGACACCTATACGGCGCGCACGCCGCAGGAGATGAGCCAGATCGAAGCACTGGTGAAATCCGCCATCGGCTACGACAAGAAGCGTGGCGACGACGTGAAGGTCGTCAACATGCCCTTCGCGCATCTGGATGTGGCGGACGCGACGCCGGCGCCCAAACCGCTGCTCGGTCTCGACAGCGCCTATTGGTTCAAGATCATCGAGGCGGCCATTCTTTCGCTGACGGCCCTGCTCATCGGCCTATTTGTCGTGCGGCCGCTGATCAACCGGATGTTCGGACCGCAGAATGCGGTGGCGGCAACCGCGTTGCTGACGCAACCCGTGGCCGGTCAACTTCCCGCGCCGGAGGGACAGGCCGCCACGGCAGGCAGCGCGCAAGCCGCTCTGCCTCCGCCCAAGGACAGCATGATCGACATCCAGCGCATCGAAGGACAGGTGCGCGATTCCTCGATCAAGAAAGTCGGCGAAGTCGTGGGCACCCATCCCGACGAAGCGCTCGCGATCATCCGCACCTGGCTCCACGAACCGGCATAAAGAACGATGTCACGCCCAAAACCCGTCACCAAAGAAGATCCCCGCCAGCTTTCCGGCGCCGAACGCTCGGCGATCGTGATGCTCGCGCTGGGCGAAGATCATTCGGCCAAGCTCTGGCAGATGATGGACGAAGACGAGATCAAGGAGATCTCGCAGGTGATGTCCACGCTGGGCTCCGTGTCCTCCACGCTTGTCGAGAAGCTGCTGGTGGATTTCGTGGCGCAGATGTCCGGCACCGGCTCGCTGCTCGGCTCTTATGAGGCGACCGAGCGGCTGATCGCCAAGTTCATGCCGGAAGAGAAAGTCTCGCAGATCATGGAGGAAATCCGCGGTCCCGCCGGCCGCACCATGTGGGACAAGCTCGCCAATGTGAACGAGACGGTTCTGGCGAACTATCTGAAGAACGAATATCCGCAGACCGTTTCGGTCGTGCTGTCCAAGATCAAGCCGGAACATGCCGCTCGCGTACTGGGCGCGCTGCCGGAGGAATTCGCGCTGGAAGTGGTGCAGCGCATGCTGCGCATGGAAAGCGTGCAGAAGGACATTCTCGACAAGGTCGAGAAGACGCTGCGCGTGGAGTTCATGTCCAACCTCGCCCGCACCGCCAAGCGCGACAGCCATGAGCACATGGCCGAAATCTTCAACAACTTCGACCGCCAGACCGAAGGCCGCTTCATCGCGGCGCTGGAAGAGCGCAGCCGCGACAGCGCCGAGCGCATCAAGGCGCTGATGTTCACCTTCGAGGATCTGGGCAAGCTCGATCCCGGCTCGATCCAGACGCTGCTGCGCCATGTCGAGAAGGACAAGCTCGGCCTCGCGCTCAAGGGCGCCACCGACACGCTGC
>JAFECN010000363.1 GCA_018242145.1 Pseudomonadota bacterium | reverse complement strand
CGTCGCGCGCCACGCCCTACAGCTGGATGCGCCGCGGCTCCGTCCCGTTCCTGCATGTGGAACCGCTGCTCAAGCTGCGGCCCAAGCACCTGGCGATCAAGGCGGTCGATATCTGCCCACAGGCGAAGGATGCGGCGAAGTGAGCATGCTGAGCGGACACTTCGCGCAAGGTGGACATCGCCGAGGCATTCGGTATTCATCCAAAACACGTTGGCAGGATTCGTCGCCACCTAAGCTGGAAGCACATTTCATGAACGTCATTGAGCTCGACAAATACATGGCGGTCCTACCAAGGACTCGCAACTTTCTTGCTCTGCTGCGCATTGGAAACGAAATTGCGCTCGCCTTGGAGCACATTCTTCCGGCTCTAACGCAGACGGAGCAGCGCGTCATCTGCACCATCGTTGCATTCAGAATGCAAGGCTCTCTCATGCCTGCCGACATCACCCTCCTGGCACATTGCCCGCAGCTGCTGGGCGTGAGCGAGGGCGAAATCATGGGCGTCGTCGAGAACTTGGTGCACAACGGCGTGCTCGAGGTGTCCTCGATGGTCGACGGCGAGTTCGTCGATCCAGCCACCGTCCCGAAGTCGCGCGCCGCCGAAGTGCAGGTTTGCTTCTCGTGGCCGGCGCTCGAGCGGCTGGTCCTCAAAGCCTTGGATAACGCAAACAGGCCGCGCATCGTCGTGCCTGGCGCGGCTCAGTAAGTCAACCCTCTACCCCAGCAGGAGAACAGCCGTGGAAACCGCAGCACCCGAAGCAACCGCAACCGTCGCCGACACCGCGACCGCCGTAGCCGTCGAGCGCCCGCTCGTCCTCCTCTACGATACGGAAACACAAGGCTTGCCGGACTGGAAATCTCCCAGCGGCGGCGAGCAGCAGCCCCACATCGTCGAGCTCTATGCCGCCCTGGCCGACGCCGAGAGCGGCCACATCGTCGACGAACTGCACGCCATCGTGAAGCCGGAGGGTTGGACGATCCCGGATGACGTGGCTGCCGTTCACGGCATCACGACCGAGCGCGCCACCTTGGAAGGCCAGCCCGAGGCGCTGGTGTTCACCCGCTTCCTCCAGATGCACGCCCGGGCGAAGGAGCGCGTGGGCCACAACGAGTCGTTCGACGCGCGCATCATGCGCATCGCCCACAAGCGCTACCGCAGCGACGAGGAGGCCGATGCCTTCAAGGCAGCGCCAGCGTTCTGCACCATGCGAGCGATGACCGACCATTGCAAGCTGCCTGGCAAGCGCGGTGGCTACAAGTTCCCGAGCCTGAGCGAGGCCTACCAGCACTTCTTCGGCCGGCCGCTGGAAGGTGCGCATAGCGCAAGGACGGACGCGCTGGCCGCCGGCAAGCTCTACTTCGCCCTCAAGGGCACCATCGTCACCTGGGGTTGAGTCATGGCCAAGCCGACGAACGCACAGCTGGAACTGATCGAGCGCTTGATGAAGCGCGCCGAGACGGATCCGAACACGCTCACGGCCATGCACAAGACCATCGGCTGTCCCGATCATCTGATCGGGCAGCCTGTGGCGCATTGGCTGGACAGGTTGAGCAAGGACACGGCCAGCACGACCATTTCGCAGCTGCAGCGGATGACGAGCCGATAATCTAGAATCGGCTGATGGGACGCTGGACTGAACAAGACCTGCAAGCGCTCCGCGCTGCGTACCCGGAGCGCAATAAGCCGGTCAGGCTGGAACCTCTCGCGCGCACCCTCGGACGCGATAAAACGAATGTCTGCCGCAAGGCTCGCCAGCTTGGCTTGACCAATCAACGCCGACCTGGTGTTGATGAATTGAAGGTCAAGCCTCGCAAGTTTTCCTCTCCTGAGGATCTGCGTGCCGCTCAGTCGGCCATGGCGAAGGAGCGAATCGCCAAGAACGGCCACCCTCGCGGCGCCTTGGGGATTCGACACTCACCGGAAACGAAGGCGAAGATAGCCGCGAAAAGTGCAGCTATGTGGCGCGATCAGAACTCCGGCATCAACAGCGAAAGCGCGCGCCAACAGCGCAGCGACAACCTCCTAAAGAGAATCGCTGCCGGTGAAATGCGGCAGGGGTATTCACGCACCCGCGGCGGCAAGCGCGATGACCTGGAAGGAATGTATTTCCGTTCAGCATGGGAGGCAAACTACGCCCGCTATCTAAACTTCCTCCTTGCGAAAGGAGACATCGCGGGCTGGGAGTTTGAGTGCAAGACGTTCATCTTCGAGAAGATCAAGCGCGGAACGCGAGCCTACACCCCAGACTTCCGCGTGTTATTCCACGACGGACGCCACGAATGGCACGAGGTAAAGGGGTGGATGGATGCCAAGAGCAAAACGCGCCTCGATCGCATGGCGCGCTACTTCCCAGAGGAGCGCATCATTGTGATCGACGGAAAATGGTTCAAGGCTGCCAATCGAACGCTGCCTGCCATCATCAAGGGCTGGGAGCGTGGAACTGTCCACGTCTGACCCGCGCGTGGAATGGCGCTATGCCCAGCGCAAGGGCGAGCCGAAGGAATACGGGATGGTGGTGGAGATCCTGCCGCGCTAACCGCCCCAGCGCTGCACGCGCACGAGCGCGCCCTTGATGCCGGATGCAGCCAGCGAGCGCGCATTCTCCTCGCCGTAAGCGATCAAGCAAATAGGTCCACCGCTATTGCCTGGCGCGCG
>JAFECN010000362.1 GCA_018242145.1 Pseudomonadota bacterium | reverse complement strand
CGTTGTCAGCGTCAGTTCTTTCAGCCCGTTCGAGCCAATGCGTTTGCCGAGGTCTTCGATGAACGACATCACATTGCGTCTTACCAGCGGCTCGCCGCCTGTCAGGCGAATGCGATCGACGCCTTTGCGGATGAAGGCCCCGCAGACACGCTCCAACTCTTCCAGCGTGAGAAGATCGGCTTTCGGCAAGAATGTCATGTGTTCCGGCATGCAATAGACGCAGCGAAAATCGCAGCGATCTGTCACCGAAACGCGTAGGTAAGTGATATGCCGGCCAAAGGGGTCGATCATGTCTCCACCCTATCAGGGCAGAGGGCGTTTTATCCAGCGGCGGATTGGGCCTGCAGGATCGCCAGCGCGTCGGTTTTGGAAAATGCCTTGAAGACATTCTCCACCTCGGTGCGCTGATCGAGCGAAATGGTCGCCGGAATCGAACGCGCCTGGCGCGAAAGATTGAAGACCGTCGCAAACACCGCGCGATCGATGCCCACGGCGCGGCAAGCCAATGCGACTGCTCTTGGCCCCCGTTGATAAAATGTGAGGCGGAAAGCGTTTACTTCCATGTTGACCAGCCGCGCAAAGGCAAGATCGAACAGATCCGTCTGCCCCTGATGCAATACCCGCAGAAGGAATCCGGCTTTGAGTTGCCCGGCACCGTGAAGCTTGTCCACCAGCCGGCTGGTAGGATCGGTGCTGTCGGTGGGCGCCGCCGCGGGGGGCACGGCGCGGACGACATAACGCGCTTCGTTGATCGCAGATTCTGTCTTGGCCGGATCGACCCGGAAGTTGGCGTTGATATGAGTTTTCAGCGCATCGGAGACCCAGTCGCACATCCGTATTGCCAGCACCGGCGGCAGGTCGCGCCGCTGGATGAGCGGTCCGTGCAGGCATTCGATCCGGCGCGACTTCTCGACCAGAGTTTCGAAAGCGGTTGCGCCGATGCGCGCCGTTGCGTTGCGTACGAGCGTGACGAGCACGGTCTCGAATTCGCTGCGCGCCAGGATCTCCGTGATGGGTTCGCCGATATTCTTGCGGGCGGCGACGCTGGCCTGGTGATCGGCGGAGGCATCGTTGACGAATTTCAGGATTTCGGCGTCGGTCAGCTTGCGGCTGCGCAGGATGACCGGGCGCGCCACCTCGATGCGGTCGTCGCACAGCATGAGCAGCAGGTCGATCGGCGCTCCTTCATCATCGGCCAACCGCTCCGCCAGCGCGATGCGCACCGCCATTTCGACGTCGTGCGAGAGCTTGAGCAGGATTTCCCGCATGAGCTGGCGTTCGCGCTCGGACAGGCGCGCGCCCTGGGCGCGGAAGAGGGAGGCGATGGCGACGTAGATCTCATCGCGGCCGACGCCCTGCGGGTTCGCGGCAAGTTGCGCCAGGCGGCCCATGTTGCTCATGTCGTGCGCCGTCAGCGCCATAACGCCCCCTTCATGGCGGAAAATCCGCCCCCGATGACGACAGGAACTTAGCCAAAACGCCGTTAACAGCGTGTTAAGCTAAACGGCGTCGAAACCATACCGAGTCGGGAAATGACCTTCGAGCCGCCCTTCATTCTCGCCATCGACCAGGGAACGACCTCCAGCCGCGCGATCCTGTTCGACGCGGTGGCACGACCTGTAGCGCAGCACGCTATCGAGACACGCCAGATCTATCCCGCCAACGGATGGGTGGAGCATGACGCCGAGGAAATCTGGCAGACAACTCTGGCCTGCTGCCGCGTCGTCACGAAGGGTATCGACCCAAAAGACATTGTCGCCGTGGGGATTACCAACCAGCGCGAAACGGCCCTGCTGTGGGACCGCAAGACCGGCGTGCCGCTGCACAATGCGATCGTCTGGCAGGATCGCCGCACCGCCGAACGCTGCCGCACCTTGAAGAACGCCGGATGGGAAGGCCGCGTGTCGGCGACGACCGGCCTTCTGCTGGACCCCTATTTCTCGGGGACCAAGCTCGAATGGCTGCTCGATCACATTCCCGGTGCGCGGGCGCGCGCGGAGCAGGGCGAGCTGGCGTTCGGCACCATCGACACATGGCTGGTTTACAAGCTCACCGGCGGCAGGCTGCACGCGACCGATGTCACGAATGCCTCGCGCACGCTGCTGCTCAATCTGAAGACCCTCATGTGGGACGAAGACATGCTGCGGCTGTTCAAGGTGCCGCGCGCGGTCTTGCCCGAAATTCGCGAGAGCGCGGACGACTATGGCGAAACCACCGCCGATCTTCTGGGGCGCGCCATTCCCATTCGCGGTATCGCGGGCGACCAGCAGGCGGCGGTGTTCGGACAGGCCTGCTTCCATCCCGGCGACGTGAAGTCCACTTATGGCACCGGATGCTTCGCGCTGGTGAACACGGGGTCGACCGCGCCGTCATCGAAGAACCGCCTGCTTGCAACCGCGGCCTATCGCGCCAAAGGGCAAACCGCCTATGCCATCGAAGGCAGCATCTTTATCGCCGGGGCCGTTGTGCAATGGCTGCGCGATGCGCTTGGCGTCATCCGCAACGCCGCCGAAATCGAGGCGCTTGCAAAGACAGCCAAGCCCGCGGACGGACTCTATTTCGTTCCGGCGTTCACCGGGCTCGGCGCGCCCTATTGGGACCCGGCGGCGCGCGGCGCGATCATGGGGCTGACGCGCGACATGGGCGCAGCCGAAATCGCGCGCGCCGCCCTCGACTCCGTGTGCTTCCAGACGCGCGATCTTCTCGAAGCGATGGGGCGCGACATGCGCGACGCGGGGCTCGACGCTCCTAGGGCCTTGAAGGTGGATGGCGGCATGGTGCGCAATGACTGGTTCTGCCAGCGTCTTGCCGACCTGACCGGATTGCCGGTGGAACGCCCGCAGATCACAGAGACCACCGCTTTGGGCGCTGCCTATCTCGCAGGGCTGTCTGCCGGATTGTTCCGGGACTTTTCCGATATCGCCAAAGGCTGGGCGCTTGACCGCCGCTTCGCGCCGGAAATGGGCCGGACGACGCGCGACGCACTGTATGACGGCTGGATCGGCGCGGTATCGCGCACCCGGACGGATGTTTGACAGCCCCGCCGGGCCGGGACCACTCTAGAGACAACAGATATCGGGAGAACCGCCATGATGCAGACCGCCGAAGCCGAAATCCGCAAGAAGATGGACGCGCGCGTTCCCGCCGCGGACAAGATCCCTTCGCTGGAAGGCAAGGTCTCGCCGGAGGAATGGCAACTGCGCGTCGATCTCGCCGCGACCTATCGGCTTGTCGCCCATTATGGCTGGGACGACATGATCTTCACCCATATCTCCGCCCGCATTCCGGGGCCGGAGCATCACTTCCTGATCAATCCTTATGGATTGCTGTTCGACGAGATCACGGCATCGAGCCTCGTGAAGATCGACGTGGACGGCAACAAGGTTCAGGACACGCCTTATCCGGTGAACCCCGCCGGTTTCACCATCCATAGCGCCGTGCATATGAACCGCGACGATGCGCATTGCGTCATCCATCTGCACACCACAGACGGCGTCGCGGTATCCGCGCAGGCGGATGGCCTTCTGCCGCTGGATCAGCATGCGATGATGCTGCTCGGTGACATCGCCTATCACGACTACGAGGGCATCGCGCTCGATCTGGATGAGCGCGACAGGCTGGTGCACGACATCGGCCAGAAACACGTCATGCTTCTGCGCAATCACGGCACGCTTGCCGTGGGCAAGTCCTGCGCCGATGCGTTCCTGCGCATGTTCTATCTGGAGCGCGCCTGTTCGATGCAGACGCGCGCGCTGGCCGGCGGCGCCAAGCCCAACTGGCCGAACCAGGGCGTGCCGGAGAAAACGGCGATGCAGGGCGCGGTGGCATTCGAAGGCATGGTCGGCCCGCTCGCCTGGCCGGCGCTCTTGCGCAAGCTCGACCGCATCGATCCCAGCTACAGGCACTAAGGAAGACCATGAAGTTCGGCACAGGCCAATCCGTCCGCCGGACGGAAGACAGCCGCTTTGTTACCGGTCACGGACACTACACGGACGACCTGCATTTCGACAACGAAACGCAGGTCGTGTTCGCGCGCAGCCCGCATGCCCATGCGAAGATCAAATCCATCGACACCGCCGCCGCGAAGGCGGCGCCGGGTGTGGTGGCGGTGCTGACGCAGGCCGATCTCGAAGCGGCCGGCGCAAAGCCGATGGTCACGAAGACTCCGGTGAAGGCGCGTGACGGGTCTTTCCCGAAAGGTGTCGCCAAGACCTTTCTCGCCAGGGATCAGGTGACGTTCGTGGGCGAGGCGGTGGCGATGGTCGTTGCCGAAACGCTCGCGCAGGCGCGCGATGCCGCCGAGCTTGTGGAGGTGGATTACGAGGCACTGGATGCCGTTGGCACGCTGGAAGCAGCACCGAACGGCGCGCAGATCTGGAACGAGGTACCGAACAACGAATGCCTTGATTGGGCCGACGGCAAGGAAGACGACACGGCTGCCGCTTTCGCGAAAGCAGCGTTCACGGCCAGCGTCGATATGGTGCAGAACCGGATCGTCGTGAACTCGATGGAGACGCGCAACGCCATCGGTCTGTACGACACAGCTCAGGACAGCTTCACGCTCTATTCCGGCAATCAGGGCTCCGGCGGCTTGCGCACCAACATTGCCAACTGCCTCGGCATACCGCCGGAGAAGCTGCGCGTCGTGTCACCGGATGTCGGCGGCGGCTTCGGCATGAAGGCGGGGTTTTATCCGGAGCAGGGCGCGGTCTTGATCGCCGCGAAGATCACCGGCCGTCCGGCGCGCTGGTCCGCGGATCGCACCGAAGCCTTTCTTGCCGATCATCATGGTCGCGACATGCGCACCCGCGCGGAAGGCGCTTTCGACAAGGACGGCCGGATTCTCGCGCTGCGTTTTACCGGCACCGCGAATATCGGCGGCTATCTCTCCGGTTTCGCGCCGTTCATCCCGACGCTGGCAGGTTCGCGCATTTTTGGCGGCGTTTATCGGGTGCCTGCGTTCTTCACTCATATCCGGCTCTATTTCTCCAACACCGCGCCGGTCAACGCCTATCGCGGCGCAGGCCGCCCCGAAGCTGCTTACTATATGGAGCGGCTGATGGATGTGGCCGCGCGGAAAGTCGGCATCGATCGCGTCGAAATCCGCAAACGCAATCTCGTCAAGCCGGACGAGCTGCCTTACAAGAACTGGTACGGCGTAGCGTTCGACTCCGGCGACTATCCGCGCATGCTCGAAGAGGGCGTTCGCCGCGCCGACGCCGCCGGTTTCGCCGAACGCCGCAAGCAGTCTGAAGCGCGCGGCAAGAAGCGGGGATTCGGCATCGCCTATTACGTCGAAATCACCGCCGCCGCGGGCATGGAGCCTGCGCGCGTGCAATTCACCGACAATGGCGGAGTCGAGCTTCTCGTCGGCACGCAATCCAACGGGCAGGGCCATGAAACCGCCTTCGCGCAGGTCGTTGCGGAAAAACTCGGCGTGCCGTTCGAAGCGATCACAGTGAAGCAGGGCGACAGCAATTGGGTGAATGGCGGCGGCACCGGCGGCTCGCGCTCGCTCAACATGTCCGGCGGCGCGTTGCTCGGCGCATCCGATGAAGTGATCCGCAAAGGCAAAACGGCCGCCGGCCAAGTGATGCAGGCGGGCGGCAAGGACGTGACCTTCGATGTCGTCGAAGGCATCGGCCGTTTCCGCATCGCGGGCGAGGATCGCGCGATGACCGTGCAGGAACTCGCCGTCACGCTGAAGCGCGAAAAGCTTCCCGGTTTCGAGATGGGCCTCGACAGCGACGCGACGTTTCAGGGTGCCGCGTCCACTTTTCCGAACGGCTGCCACATCTGCGAAGTGGAAGTGGACAAGGACACCGGCAAGGTCGACATCGTCTCCTATCGCGTGCTGGACGATTTCGGCCGCGTCATCAATCCGATGCTCGTCGCGGGCCAGGTGCATGGCGGCGTGGTGCAGGGATTGGGACAGGCGGTGATGGAGAACTGCGTCTACGATCCGGAAACCGGGCAGGCCCTGACCGCGAGCTTCACCGACTACGCCATGCCGCGCGCAAGCGACATGCCCGACATCCACTTCGCCTATGAGGAGATCCCGTGCAAGACGCACGAGATGGGTGCGAAGGGCTGCGGCGAAGCGGGCACGGTCGGCGCGCTGCCCGCGCTGATGAGCGCGGTATGCGATGCGATCGGCGTCGATCATCTCGACATGCCCGCGACACCGGAGCGCGTCTGGCGTGCAATGCAGCACGCCGCTTAGTTAATAGCGCGCATTGACTTGAGCGCCGTGGCCGGACGAGAGTCCCGGCCATGAGCACCACAACGGTCAAATCCCTGGACGATGCGCGCCCCGCGCGCCGCAAGCCGGAAAGCCTCTCGAAGATCAAGCGCGCCGCGCGCAAGCTGTTCGTGGAGCGCGGCTATCACGCCACCCGCCCGCAGGACATCGCGCGCGAAGCCGGATTGGGTCACGGCACGTTCTATCTGCATTATCCTGACAAGCGCGCCTGCTTCCTGGCGTTCGTGGACGACGCCCGCGAGGAACTGGACGAATATCTGCGCGCGCGCCGCCAGCCCGGCCTGACGCTGGAAGAGATGATCGCCGGGGCGCTGTATGCGATCTTCGAATATTCGGAGAGCCATCCCGGCGTGCTGAACGCGGCGATGACGGACGAGGCAATCATCGATGCCGAGGGGGTGGCTGCGAAGCCGCTTCTCGATCGCTGGGGTCTGGATTGGGGACAGACGCTTCGCGAACTGGTCGCCGATGGCCGGGCCTTCAGCGGCTATGATTCCGAGATCGTGGGGCAGGCAATTCTGGGCGCTATTCATCAAACCGCCAGCGAAGGCGGACGCTCGGGCCGCAATCGCGAAGCGGTGGTGAAAAACCTCACGCGCTTTCTGGTGCGCGCGCTCGCGCTCTGACGCCTGATGCCCCCGCCGAGACGCCCCATCCCAAGGCGCCTCGGTCGAAGCGTCAATCTCCCATGTGATAGGTCAAACCGGCCAGGATGCCGTGATCGGCGAAGTGCTGGTGCACATTCGCGCCGCCCAGATCCAGATTCGCGGCCTCGCTCTGCGAGAAGCGATATTCGCCGAACAGCGAAACCTTGTCGGAGATGTTCGTGCGCAGGCCGGCTTCCGCCTGATAGGCCGGCTTCCAGTCGCTGTCATGCGCGCCGTTGAGACTCGTGCCGATATTCTGCGCGCCGATGCCGACGCCGACATAAGGCGTGAACTTGGCGTCGTGCATCAGATCGTATTGACCGTTGACCATCAGGCTTGTCGACTGAACGTGTCCGTTGGCGGGCGCCCCACTGATGCTGGAAAAGTTCGACATCTGGTGCAGCGCGTCGATTTCCACGCGCGTGCCGTTCCCCATGTCGTAGCCGGCCGCGCCGCCATAGGCATAGCCGGCGTTCATGTTCTCATGGCCGGTTCCGGCCGCGCTCTTCAATTGCAGGTTGGGCATCAGGGAGACGCCACCTTCGCCGGTGACGTAATACCCCGGCTGGCTTTGCGCGGATGCCGCGCCGGCAAAGCACAGGGCCGCCGCCGAGATACCAGCCGCAACCAGGAAATGTCGGTGAATGGAACGCATGCGATACTCCTTACGCAGGCTCGCCGCCCAGTGCGGACGAGTCATGGCAAGGCTACGCGACAGGGCGCGCGATAGTTCCTTCAATTCGCTGTAACTTATTGAAAAATATGT
>JAFECN010000361.1 GCA_018242145.1 Pseudomonadota bacterium | reverse complement strand
TGTGCTGCGCGATCTGGCGCTGAAAGCCCCGCCCAATGCGGGCGGCGGCATGCACGATCTTCTCAAGCTCGCCACGCAGGCGCGCGGCGTTGCCAAGCTGGATCTCGAAGGCCAGCGCGTCCTCTTCGATCTGTTCACGCTCAGCGCGCGCGAATTCCTCGACCGCTGGTTCGAAAGCGATCCGATCAAGGCGGTGTTCGGCTTCGATGCTATCGTCGGCAATTTCGCCTCGCCCTCCGCGCCGGGTTCGGCCTATGTGCTGGTGCATCACCTCTTCGGCGAAGTGAACGGGGTGAAAGGCGCATGGGGCCACGCCATCGGCGGCATGGGCGCGATCACGCAGGCGATGAAGCGCGCGTGTGAAGCGGTGGGCGTCACCATCCGCACCGAAGCGCCGGTAGCGCGCGTGCTGGTGAAGAAGGGCAGGGCCGCGGGCGTCATTCTGGAAAGCGGCGAGACCATCGCGGCGGATCGCGTGGTCGGCAATCTGCATCCCAAGCTGCTCTACACCAAGCTGCTCAGCCCGGAAGAACTCGATCCCGATTTCGCGCATCGCATGGACAATTACGTTTCCGGCTCCGGCACCTTCCGCATGAATGTCGCGCTGTCCGAATTGCCGAAGTTCAGGGGAATGCCCGAAACCGGCGATCATCTGGGCAGCGGCATCATCTGCGCGCCGTCGCTGGATTACATGGAGCGCGCCTATCACGATGCCAAGGTGTTCGGCTGGTCGCGCAAGCCCATCGTGGAACTCATCATCCCCTCCGTGCTGGACGATACGCTGGCGCCGCCGGGCCAGCATGTCGCCGCCATGTTCTGCCAGCATTTCGCGCCTGAACTCTCCGATGGCCGTAGCTGGGACGATGTGAAGGACGAAGTCGCCAACCTCATCATCGACACGGTGACGGAATACGCGCCGAACTTCCGGGACAGCATCTTGGGCCGGGTAGCGCTGTCGCCGCTCGATCTGGAGCGCACCTTCGCGCTGGTCGGCGGCGACATCATGCATGGCCGCATGTCGCTGGATCAGCTTTGGGCCGCGCGTCCGGTTTTGGGCCACGGCGATTACCGCAGCCCCATCGACGGACTCTATATGTGCGGCGCGGGCACCCATCCCGGTGGGGGTGTCACGGGTGCGCCGGGCCACAACGCCGCGCAAGAAATTCTGCGTGATCGTTCGGTGTTGAAGCGGTTGTTCGGTTAGCTACGGCGGCGGTTGATCATCAGCATCTGTCCGCGCTCTTCGGTTTCCAGCGCGGTGCCGAAATTGCCGATCTCCAGCGCCGCATCCAGCGCGCGCTTGGTCAGACGCAGTGCATCCGGCTTGGCTTCCAGCATGGCTTTCGCAAGCGACATTCCGAGATCATCCAGTCCCGCATCCGGCACGACTTGCGAGACAAGCCCGATCCGCAACGCTTCCTGCGCATCGACCGGGCGGCCCGTAAGCAGAATTTCGCGCGCGCGCGACGTGCCGATGGCGCGTTGCAAGCGCCAGCTCACGCCGAGTTCGGTGCCCGACAACCCGATCTTCAGAAACGCCGAATGGAATTTTGCGCTTTCGCCCGCAACCAGCACGTCGCAGGCGAGAGCGAGCGCCAATCCGCCGCCCGCGGCCGCGCCATGCACCGTCGCGATGATCGGTTGCGGGCAGGCGCGCATGGCGTTCATCGTGTCGCGCAGCACCCAGTCGCCATTGGGACCGTCTTGCAGCATGTCGGGTTGACCGAACGCCTTGAGGTCCGCACCTGCGGTGAAGCCGCGTCCCGCACCGCGCACGATGATTACGCGCGTCGCGGTATCGCGGCGCCGCGCTTCGAAATAAGCGAGAAGCCCTTCGGCCATCGGATGATTGATGGCGTTCAGCCGGTCCGGCCGGTTCAGCGTCACGCGCTGGATTTCACCGATGGTTTCGACCTGAAGAATATCGTCGCTCATGAAAACGCCCGCAGAATGTCTCGCGACATTGTGCGGGCGCTCCTAAAGCGGGTCAATCGGCGATCAGAGGCCGCCGATGAAGTCGCGCTTGCCGATCTCCACGCCGTTGTGGCGAAGGATGTCGTAGGCGGTGACAACGTGGAAATAGAAGTTCGGCAGCGAGAAGTTCACCAGGAACTGCTGGCCCTTGAAGGTCATGTCGTTGCCGCCGATTTTCAGCGTCACGTCGCGATCTTCGGCGCCGTCGATCTGCTCCTTCTTGATGCCGGCAAGATAATCCTGCGCCTTCTTCACGCGCGCCTGCAGGTCGGCGAAGGTCTTCTCTTCATCCGGCCAGCTCGGCGGTTCGGTGCCCGAAAGGCGCGCAAGGCCGCCTTTCACCTGATCCGTCGCGATCTGGATCTGGCGCGTCAGCGGTGCCATATCGGGGTAAAGCCGCGCGTTCACCAGAACGCTCGGGTCGATCTTCTTGGCCTCGCAATGCTCTTCGGCTTTCTTGAGGATGTGCGACAGCGTCTTCAGCATCTGGCCGTAGGCGGGAACGGATGCCTGATACATGGAAAAGGACATGGGTATTCCTCCGCGAATGTTTGAGGGTGCGCGTTCTATCACACCGCCCGCAAAAGCCGGAAACCCTTTGTTGAAGGGGATATGGGCGCGCATGACCCAAAGCGCGAGCCATGCAAATTCCGCATTGCCTATTGCGATTTCAGGAAACGCAGCACATCCGCATTGAACTGGGCCGGGTTCTGCAGGAAGGCGAAGTGGCTCACCTCCGGCTCGATCAGGAGGCCGGAATTGGGCACCCAATCGGCCAGAGTCCGCGGCTGGTCGTGCTTGACCATCTCGTCATGGTCGCCGTCCACGATCCATGTATGCACCTTGATTTTTGCCAGATCGGCCTGCGTCCAGTGCGGCTGCGAATCCCACATATGGGTGATCTGTTCGACGAAGCTTTTGTATTGCGTCGGCGTCGGTGAAAGCTTCGCGTATTCCTTGCCCGCGCGGGCGATATATTGGTCCACCACGGCGCTGGGCGCGTTCGCCACGCCGCTGGGATCGACATTCGCGGCGAAGGCGAACAGCTTCGTCAGCCGCTCGGGGTGGTGCATCGCGATGTCCAGCCCAATGATCGCGCCGTCGCTCCAACCAACAAGAGCCACTTTCTGAATCTTCAGATAGTCGAGCAGGGCTATCACATCGCTCGCCATCAGATCATATCCGTAAGGCTGGGCATCGCGCGACGAGCGCCCGTGACCGCGGCTGTCCATCACGATCACCTTGTAATGCGCCGCGACCAGCGCGCGCACCTGATCGCCCCAATAGTCGCTGTTGGCGAGGCCGCCATGCACCAGCAGCACCGGCGCGCCCTGTCCAGTGGTCTGGCCGAACTCCGCATACCAGAGCTTGACGCCGTTCACGGGCGCAACGCCGCTCACATCCGCTTTGGGCAGCGACGGCGTCGGCGGCAAGGTCAGCCACGGCTGCGCCGCAAGAGCGGGCGTTGCCAGGATTGCGAACACCGCAAAGAGGAAACCGCTCAGAGCTTTCATGCTATTCCCCATCTCCCTACCGGCCCTGCCGATCAGCGTAGCACCGGCCACGATCCGCACAACCGCGGCCTCCTCAAGGAGTGGAGGAACGGCCATGCTCACGGATCGTCTTCAAAAATACCTGGCCGAAATCCTTCAGCTTGGCCGCGCCGACGCCATGCACCATGCCGAATTCGCTCGCGTCGCGCGGGCGAAGCTGCGCCATGTCGATCAGCGAGCGGTCGGAGAAGATCACATAGGGCGGCACGCGGCGCTCGCGTGCGAGCTGCATCCGCAGCGCCTTCAAGGCCGCGATCAGCGATGGATCGGCGTCGGATTGCGCCGCGATCTGCTCCGCGCGCGCCTGCCGCTTCGTCCGCTCGCGCGGCTTGATCGGGCGGGCTTCAAACGCCCCATGCCCGCGCAACAGCGCATGGCCTTTCTCCGCGATCTCCAGCCCGCCATAGCCTTGCAGGTCATGGCGCAACAGGCCGTCGCCCGCCATCTGGCGGATGAGCGATTGCCACTCGTCCTTCTTGCGCAGCGCGCCCTTGCCGAACACATCCAGCGCCGCATGCGCCTCCGTCATTCGCTCCGTGTGGTTGCCCAGCAGAACATCAATAATGTGTCCCGCGCCAAAGCGCTCGCCCGTGCCGCGAATGGCCGCCAGAATCTTCCGCGCATCTTCGGTGGCGTCGATGCGTTCGGACGGCTCGCGGCAGACATCGCAATTGCCGCAGGGCTGCGCCTGCTCGCCGAAATATTCCAGCAGCAATTGCCTGCGGCAGCGCGAAGCTTCGCAATAGGCCAGCAGCATGTTCAACCGCGCATGCTCGCGCCGCTTGCGCTCCTCGCCCGCATCTTCCTGGTCGATGAACACCCGGCGCATGCGGATGTCTTCAAGGCCGAACAGCATATGCGCCTCGGCCGCTTCGCCGTCGCGCCCCGCGCGGCCGATCTCCTGATAATAGGCTTCCAGGCTGCCGGGCAGATCGGTGTGGAAGACAAAGCGCACATCGGATTTGTCGATGCCCATGCCGAAGGCGATGGTCGCCACCATCACCACGGCGGGCTCGGTCATGAAGCGATTCTGGTTCGCCTCACGCGCATCCTTGTCCATGCCCGCGTGATAGGCGAGGGCGTCCACGCCTGCTGCACGCAACTGCTCCGCAATCTTCTCCGTCTTCTTGCGCGACAGGCAATAGACGATGCCGCTCTTGCCCCTGTGCCGCGCGACGAAATCCAGCAACTGCTTCGCCGTGTTGCGCTTGCTTTCCACTGTCAGCGAAATATTCGGCCGGTCGAAGCCCTGCACCAGGGTCTGGGCGCGGTTGTCGAACAGTTGCACGGCGATGTCCGCGCGCGTGGCTTCATCCGCCGTGGCGGTCAGCGCGATGATCGGCGTCTTGGGAAACAGGTCGGCCAGCTTCGCCAGCGCGTGGTATTCGGGGCGGAACGCCGGACCCCATTGCGACACGCAATGGGCTTCGTCGATGGCGATCAGCCGCACATCCAGCTTGCCCAGCGCCTCCAGCATCCGCTCGGTCATCAGCCGCTCGGGCGCCATATAAAGAAGACGTGCCTCGCCCGCCGCCACCCGGCGCCAGGCCGCCACATTCTCCTCCCGCGTGTGGGACGAATTGATGCTCTCCGCCGCCACGCCCGCCAGCCGGAGCGCCGCCACCTGATCCTGCATCAGCGCCACCAGCGGCGAGACCACCACCGTCAGCCCGCCCATCACCAGCGCCGGCACCTGATAGCACAGCGATTTGCCCGATCCGGTGGGCATGATGGCCAGAACATTGCGCCCGGCCAGGATCGTATCGATAGCGTCTTCCTGGCCGGGGCGGAAATCGTCGAAACCGAAGACGTCCTTCAGGACGTCGCGCTTGGGGTCGTGCTTCCGCTGCGGCAGGGCCATGAGAGATGAGAACCGGGAGATATATTGTCGAACAGGGTGACTCTCCCTAACCTGCCACAACCGCCGCCGTAGAGCGACGGGAAGGGGAGACTCGCATGAACATCCGTCTGGCCGCCGCTGCGGCCGTTCTCGCCGCCTGTGCCACCGTCGCCATGGCCGCGCCGCCGCCGCCATTCGATGTCGATGGCGCAGCCATCCGGAATGCGGACAAGACGCCGGGCGTCTGGCTCTCCAACGGCCGCACCTATTCGGAGCAGCGTTATTCGCCGCTCGACCAGATCAACCGATCGAACGTCAAGAACCTCGGCGTCGCGTGGGAATTCCGCACCAACACCGTGCGCGGCCTCGAAACCACGCCGCTGGTGGATGACGGCGTGATGTTCGTCACCGGCTCGTGGAGCAAGCTGTGGGCGCTGGATGCGAAAACCGGCAAGCAGATCTGGGCCTATGATCCGCAGGTGCCGGGCCAATGGGGCCGCTATGCCTGCTGCGATGTCGTCAACCGCGGCGTCGCCTTGTGGAAGGGCGCGGTCTATCTCGGCACGCTCGACGGGCGGCTCGTGAAACTCGATGCCAAGACCGGCAAGGTCGATTGGGACGTGAACACCATCGACCGCTCGCGGCCCTACACCATCACCGGCGCGCCGCGCATCGTGAAAGGCTTGGTGCTGATCGGAAACGGCGGCGCCGAATATGGCGTGCGCGGCTATCTCTCCGCTTACGATGCCGTCACCGGCAAATTGAAATGGCGCTTCTATACCGTGCCCGGCGATCCGTCGAAGAAGCCGGAGAACGCCGCGATGGCCAAGGCGCTGAAGACATGGTCCACCGGGGGCACCGATCACGAATGGTGGGTGCAGGGCGGGGGCGGCACGCCGTGGGATTCGATGGCTTACGATCGCGCGCTGAACACGATCTATGTCGGCACGGGCAACGGTTCGTCGTGGAACCGCAATCTGCGGTCGCCCGGCGGCGGCGACAATCTTTATCTGTCGTCCATCGTCGCGCTCAATCCCGATACCGGGCAGATGAAGTGGTACTACCAGACCACGCCCGGGGACGATTGGGAT
>JAFECN010000360.1 GCA_018242145.1 Pseudomonadota bacterium | reverse complement strand
GCACCGGCGCGCCAAGAACCACGGCGTTGCCCAGATCGTGCGCCATCTTCGCGGCGAGTTGCCAGACGCCGCCGTCGAACATCGCGTCCTGCCCGCCGCCGCGGGTGGAGATCAGCTCCGAGAAACTGCCGGCGGCTGCGGCGTAAGCGAGCAGACAAAGGATCGAAACCTGGGACGGCTCGACACACAGCAGCGCGCGCACGAGAAAGCGGATCGCGGAGCGCACGGCGGGGGTCTTCGCGTTTTCGGTGAGCCAGGTCTCGATGGTCTGCGCGTCGAACGCCGCGGCACCGGGGGCCGTCCACGGTTCTGTCACGGGAATGGTCGCGGCGAGGGTTTCTATCTTGGTGACGACCTCGGTGAAATCGCTCATCGCTGCCGGTTCGAGCGCGGGCGTTTCGCCTTCATAATCGGCGCGGAAGCCGCCGACATCGGCGATGTTCTTGCCGGTGGTGTATTGCGGATAGACGGTGACGCCATATTCCTTCGCCAGGGCCAGGAGATGGGTTTGCGACGGACCGACCCATTGGCCGCCGAGATCGACAATCTCGCCCGCGATCTTTCCGGGCTTCGTGCGCCCGCCCACGCGGTCGTCCGCTTCCAGCACGACGACGCTATGCCCGGCGACGCGCAACTTCCGCGCTGCGGTCAGGCCTGCGAAGCCTGCGCCAATCACCACGACATCGACGGAGGCGGCACCCGGTGCCTGCTTGCGCGCTTCGGCAACGCCGGGCACGGCCGCAAGCCCCGCAATCCCCGCGCCGAAACCGAGCGCCGCGCGGCGGCTGGGCCGAAGCGCCGTCCGCTCTTTTGAATCCGTCATTCTTGCCTCCCTCTTTTCAATTTCGTACAAGTACGATATATATTCGTACTTGTACGGGTGGCCTCGTCAAGGCATTTCTTGGGTGTGATGCATCGAGGGACAACATGAAAAAGCCTCGCCGCGTGCCGAAAGAGAAACGGCGGGAGGAAGCGCGCGAACGCATTCTCGATGCGGCGCGCAAGCTGTTTGCGGCGAAAGGCGTCGCTGGGCTCAGCATCCGGGCGATCGCCGCGCGCGCGGGCATGCCGGCGATGACGCTCTACACCTACTTCCCCGGCAAAATGGGCATCGTGCGCGCACTGTGGTCGGAAGCATTCGGCCCGCTCTTTATCGAAATGGAAGCGGCGGAGAAATCCGAGACCGATCCCAAGGCGCGGCTGCGCGCGGTGGCGCAGACAATGGTGGATTACTGGATGCGGTATCCCGACCGCTACAAGATCGTCTTCCTCATCGAGGATCGCCGCGAGAAGGAAGACGACAAATGGTTCATCGAGGAAACCGAAGTCATTCCCGCGCTCTTCCGTTTCAAAGACCTGATCGCAGCCGCCCGCAACGATCCTGACGAGGATTATCAGCGCGAAGCGGAAGCCCTGATCTGCGGCCTCATCGGAATCACGCACCTGCTCGTCGGCGTGCCGGAATATCCGTGGAAGAGCAGCGGCACCTATATCGATGTGCTCATGCGCGCGTTTTACTGAGCCGGTGGCCCGTCTTTCTTGTCCGTGGCGGCATCCTCGCCGGAATCACCGTCCCCCAGCTTCCAATCCACCTTCACCGTCATCGGCACATCGACCGTCTGGTCGTCCTTGATGGCGGGGCGGTAGTGCCATTTGCTGACGCATTCCACGGCCGCGTCGTCGAGGCGGTCGGAGTCGCTCGACTTGGTGACTTTCACGCCACTCACCGTGCCGTCGGCCAGAACCGTGTAGGCGAGTTCGGTGGTGCCTTCCTGCCCCAGCACGCGCGCAAAGAAGGGATAATCGTCCTGGCAGTTCTCCGGCTTGGACAGCGCGGGCGGGCGAAAGACGTGCTGCACGACCGGCACGTTCACCTTCACGAGCTTGACGACCGGCGCCTGCGGTTTGGCCTCCAGCTTCTCGTAGAGATCGTAGAAGAACAGCAGCGACGATCCGGTGGCGACGGCGCCCGCGATGATCACCGCCCATATCCGGTGGTGGAAGCTCTGGCGATAGAACACGCCCGACGACACGACGAAGATGATGAACTCGATGACGATCACCGGCGAAACCTCAAACGACAATCAGATAAGAAAGCATATCTTGCAGAGCTTTTCTGTCAGCCGGCGCGAGGCGACCTATGCGACGGATAACCCGAGAAACATCTGCTGTCGCTATTTTAACCGGCCGAATACGCGATGGCGCGGGAAGTCCGGTGGACGAAACCTTGGTGATGTCGATATCGCAATCCCAACGGGGATTGGATGCGCTCGTGACCATCGCAAGCCACACCAGCTTGTAATGCTCGCTCACGACCGGTTTGCTGACGACAACCGCAGGCCTGCGCTTCTCGGCAAGCTTGTCCGCATAGGGAAAAGGCACCACGACGATATCGAAGGGCTCGAACTTCATCTCAGAGCGAGCGATACGCTTTTTCGTCCGCTTCGCTCGACCATTCGGTGAATGTCGCGAAAGGATCGTCCTCGGCTTCGGTGCGCGCACGCTCGATCACGACACGCTTGCCTTCGAAGACATAGCGCACGAGATCGCCCGGCTTGAGGCCGAGTTTGTCCCGCACCGCCTTGGGAATGACGGTCTGCGCCTTGGATGTGATCTTGGACACCGGAGCATTCATGGTAAGAATGTAAGACAACTTACCAATTTTGGCAAGCCTCACTTCAACCGCGTGAACGGCAGCGCGATCTCCACCACTTTCTCCACCGGCTCGGCGAAGTCGCTTTCGATCCAGCGCTTGGCGATGTCCACCAGCCCGCCCACGATGCCCGCGATCATCAACGGATGCGTCGCCTTCAAGCCGAATGCCTTGGAGAGCTTGTTCGCGCCTTCGAAGCTGGCCATGCGCATGGCGCCGCTGGCGTCGTCCAGGTCGATGAGGAAGACGCGCGCCAGATCCTGCCGCTCCCGGATGGCGTTGTAGAAGGCGGTGAGCGCGCGCTTCGCATCGCCCTGCCCTTTGCCTTCCGTGATGCGGTGGAGCAGTTCGTCCTGCACCGCACGATAGGCTTCTACGAAGATCGCCTCGCGCGTGGGGAAGGACTCGTAGAAATAGCGCGCGGTCAGCCCCGCTTCCGCGCAGATCGCCGCCACGGACGCCGCGTCCAAACCGCCCCGGCCCGCCACCTGAACGGCGGCGCGGACCAGCTTTTCCCGGCGCTCGGCTTGCCGGTCCTCGAAGCTCTGGCCGGAATAGCGACGCTTTTCCTGTTTCATGGAGGAAATCTGCCTCCGCCCCTTGACAAAGTCCAATCATCTGACAATCTGACAATCAAGATTATCAGATTTAGGTGCTGCCATGCCCCCCACGCCTGCGAACGACCGGAAGAATTGGGGCGAAGCCTTTCGCGCCATGCGCAAGCTGCTCTCCGACCCGAAAGACACCGTGCAGGTGTTTCGCGTGATGAAGGCGCTCAATGGCGGAACCTCGCAGCGCAACTATCGGCGGTTGCTCGGCACGCCCGAAGGCGGGCGTATCGCCTACAAGCGCGAAGAGCTGGTGACCAAGCTCACCGACCGTGAATGGCTTTCGCAGTTCGCGCCCGGCACGGTGGGCGCCGCCTATCGCGCCTTCCTGGAGCGTACGGGATTTTCCGCGGACGGCCTTGAAGCCGTCAGCATGGAAGTCGAAGACGATCGCGAAGAACAGCATCCCTATGCCTGGATGGGCCGCCGCGAGCGCGACCTGCACGACATCTGGCACACCCTCACCGGCTATCGCGCAGACGATCCGCTGGGCGAATTGTGTCTCGTCGCGTTCTCCTATGCGCAGAGCAAAGGCCTGGGCTGGGCCTTCATCGCGCTTTCCGGTTCGCTGAAAAGCCTGCGCGAGCCGCATTCCGGCGCCGTGCTGCGCGCGGTGTGGGAAGGCTATCGCCACGGCCGCGATGCCCAATGGCTTCACAAGGAAGACGTGAACGCGCTGTTCGCCGAACCGCTGGAAGACGCCCGTAAGCGGCTGAACATTCCGCGCCCCGTTGCCTACGAACGCGCGCAGGAGCTTGTGGCAACCGCCGATACCTGGCTGGCTCTGCAGAGCTGAGCACATACTGGCGGCGTGCGCACACCGGGCCTTTTGTTATTCGTTTTGGGAATCCGCCGCGGGCTTGTGGAAATAGGGCTCGATCGTCCCCTTAAGCTTGATCGTCATGGGATTGCCATGACGGTCCAGGCTCTTTCCGGCAACCACCTTTATCCAGCCTTCGCTCAGGCAATATTCCTCGACATTCGTCTTCTCCGAACCGTTGAACTTGATTCCCACGCCACGCTCCAGAAGCTTCTCATTGTAATAAGGGCTCTTCGGATTGACGGACAAACGGTCGGGAAACGTGTCAGGCATGTCATCTCTCGGAAAATTCGGGAAGCGCCGTTCATAATCGATTTTGCCGGCGCGATCCAATAGTGGAACCATTTCGCCGCCTTGGTCGTTGCAGAGCCGCGAGGGGCTTATTCCTGCGGCGCGCCGAGCGCACAGCCGCTTTTTCGGGAGATATTCATGAAGACAACACACCTCGCGGCATTGGCCGCCGTTCTTTGCGTGGGCGCGGCGATGCCCGCCTATGCCGACTGGGACAATATCGGCTCGGTGTCGGTCAGCCATCGCAGCGATCGCGATACGCGCACTTTCGACCTCGGCGGCCCCGTGGACCGCATCAATCTGCGCGCGGAAGGCAGCAATATCGATTGCCGCGCGGTAAATGCCACGTTCGGCAATGGACGCACCCGCCAGATCTATTCCGGCCGCCTCTATGCCGGCCGCGTCGCCAACGTCGATCTTCCGGGCCGCGACCGCAACATCACGCGCCTTGCCTTCAATTGCCGCGCACAAGAATTTGGCGGCGGCACAATCCGCATCGCCGCCGATATCGGATCGCATCGCGACGAATGGCGCCGCAATCCGAACTTCGGGCGCGTGTGGGCGAAGGTGTTCAACTGGGGCAGCAACGCGGTCAACAATTGGCGCTATGTCGGTCAGGTCAGCTTTGAGGGCCGCCGCGACCGCGAAACGGCCTTCACCGGCTGGCGCGGCCGCAATGTCGACTCCATCGCGCTGAAGCCGCTGGACGCGAACGCGCGCTGCTCGCGCGTCTCCGCCGTGTTCGGCAATGGCCGCGCGCGCATTCTGGATGTGGACAGCAGCGATCACATGCGCCAGGGCCAATTCTACAAGGTGAACCTGCCCGGCGATCACCGCAACCTGACGAGCCTCAATCTGCAATGCCGTGCCACGGATGCGCGCCGCGTCACGGTTCAGATATTCACCGGCGGTTGATCCGGTTTTTCATCGAAGAAGAAAGGCCCGGAGTTCCCTCCGGGCCTTTTGTTTTAGAGCCTCAAGCCGCGCGCTTGCTTCCCAGCAGCAGGCGCTCGAGCAGCGAGGAATTCCAGCGGCGCTTGTAGCCCGCGACAGCCAGCCCGAAATACAAGGGATCGCGCAACCAATGCGCCAGCATCCTGCGATCCATCGCGTTGGGCAGGTTTCCGCGCAACACATGCTTCAGAAGCGCTTCCGGCTGGCGCAACTGACCGTCGGCCACCGTGATGATGGGACCATCGGGACCCGCCTCAATCCGCGCATAACGGGACGACGCGCAGTTCGCGGTTTCGATCCTGGCGAAGTTCGCGCCGGCGACCATGGCCGCGTCCATCGTGAAGAAGAAGTGGGGATTGCATTCCAGGAGCCACACCGTTCCGTCTTCCTCGATGCGCGCGTCGAAATTGTAAACGCCGTCGAGTTTCAGATCGGCCGAGATTTCGCCCACAATGCGGGCCAGTTCCGGCTCGCGCTGGAAGGTGAATTCGTTGTTCGGGTAGCAATAAGTCACCTGCTTGGTGACGGCGCCCTGGCGCGCGAAGATGCTGATCGAGCGGTCCACGCCTTCGATGTAGTCCTGCACCAGGATCGGCGCATAGTCGATCTTCGCGGCGATTTCGAGCGCGTTGCTTTCGTCGATCTTGACGACGCCGACGCTGCCCCAGCGGTTGATCGGCTTGAGGATCGATGGCAGCCGGATGCAGCCGTTCTTGATGGCGGCGATCAGCGCTTCGCGGTTGGCGAGAATGTGGCCTTCGGGATGGCGGATGCCGTTGGCGCGGCAGAATTCCATGAAACGGTCCTTCGTCACGAGCTGATCGAAGGTCGCGAGATCCGGAATCGGAAAGACCGGCGTGGTCAAAAGATGGCGCGTGCGCGCCAGCAAGCGCACGGCAATCGCGTCCGCCGGCAGGATCATGTCGATCTTGTGCGCACGGCAGAAAGCTTCGATCTGTGTCGCGGCGGCATCCGGCGATGGTTCCGGATCGAAGGCGAAATCCTGATAGCCGGCGCAAAAGCGGGAAAACGCCAGCGAACGGGCTTCATCGTTGCAGAGGAGAAAGACCTTCGCGCCTGCCGCCGCGGCGCAACGCATCACGCGATACGGCGCCTGGAAGGACTGGGCGAGCAGAAGGATATTGCGCGGCTGGCGGGAGCCGGCGAGCGAGACAAGCCTGTCGTGCGGAAATGGCGCGTTCATGCCGCCCGTGCTGCAAAAGCCCGGCCAAGTGCATTCGGCTGTTTTGGAACCGTATTCCGTCCCGGAACGGGAAAGACGTTTCAGCGTGGGACAAAAAAAAGGGCCGGATAACCGGCCCTTATCCGTGCCCTACGGCGAAGGCGCAGCGCCCGCCGGGGGCGCGTAAGCGACGAACCCTCCGAGCGCGCAAACTTCTTTGGTGGTGATAACCGTGATGCCCTGGCGGGCACAAATCTCCGTCTGGTGGCCCACCACCGTGAAGCCGTGGAGCTTCAGACCGTTACACGGCGTCGGGAGATTGTTTTGCCAGACTTTTCCATCACGCATGTAAAACAGGACCGTGCTGGGATCGACGACCTTGGTGTGATCGATGAGCGGAGCCTGCAGGCAGACTTGCCCCCTGTCCGGCGTGCCCTTGGCCAGCGCCGATCCTGTCAACAAAAGTGCGGCCGAAACCGCGATGATCATGCTTCTCATCGGACGATCTCCAATGAACAAACGCCCCTCACGCACGGCAGATTATCCCGCCGCGCGTGAGGCCGTGCAATCGCAGACTTCGATCGGGCGTTCACAATTACATGTGCCCGGTATGGCTATCCTTGGGGACTTCCGTGAAAGCGCCCAGCGCGCAGGTCGCATGTGTGTGCAGCACATGGATGATCTGCAGATTGCCGCAGATTTCGTTCGGCGGCGTCACATCATAGGCAAAGCCGTTGAAGGTCAGCCCCGAACACGCATTGCGCAGGTCGTTTCGATAAACCTTCCCGTTGTTCATGTGGAAAAGGATGGTTCGATCGTTTGGCGTGGTGGTGTTCTGAATGTCGATCGTCCGCAGGCAGCGCGGCGCCGGCCTGGCATCCTCGGCCTGCGCAACGGATGTGAGCGCGGCCGCGATGACGGCGGCCACGAGCAATGACTTCATGGTTCTCTCCTGTGTGTTTGCCAATGCATTATGCCCCCTCCGGGCCGCCGCCATTGTCTTGCGGCGGATTCTGCGGATCGCCGCGCGGAATGGGCGGCGTATCTTCATCGGTGTCATCCTGCTGCGCGGGATCGCTCTGCATGACGGGCGGCGCGATTTCCTGCGGTGTGCTGACCGGCGGCGCTTCGTAGCTTCCGCCCTCCGCATCGGGCGGCGGTGGCGCGGGCGGGGCCGCGAACGCATTCGGATCGCTGCCGTCGTCCGGCGGCGGCGGTGGCGGCGGCTCCAGATCCCGCGGCGCATTTCGCGCTTCGACCTGAAGCTTGATCAGGTTCGCCACAAGTTTCTGCATTTGGGGCGATGGATCGGTCTCTTCCTGAACGCGCGCCTGCTCAAGACAAGAGTCGATCTGGTCCGGCGGCGGATCGGTGCATTGGGCGACGATGCGCTGTGTATCGTCCTGCTGGCCGCAGGCGGGCAAGCTGGCGCAGGACAAGGCGACCAATGCCATAGAACCCAGATATGCCAGCCGCGCCATCAGCGACTCCGGTAAAGACGGTGTTCGCCGCCATATTCGCGCGCTTTGCGAAGGCCGCAAAGAGGGCAACCCCGCGGCTTCGCTTGACTTCGCGCCCCCCCTTCCCGATGTTCCGCGCCCAACCCGATTTTGAAGGAGAAATGCCGTGTCCGCGCCCGCTTCCGCGTCCAATGT
>JAFECN010000035.1 GCA_018242145.1 Pseudomonadota bacterium | reverse complement strand
TGGTCGTGCCCGCCGCGCTGCAATCCACGGTGATCTTCAAAAGCCTGCAGGTCGTGTTCGCGGTGCTCATCATCCATTTCATGCTGAAGATCACCGGCGTTTATGGCCGCAACGCGATGGTCGTTTCGGCCTTCCTGCTGGCGCTGGTGATGATCGGCGGCCTCGGCTATCTCGTCGCCTACAACAACATGACCGGCGGGACCTCCACCACGCTGGAGCATCAGCAGAGCAATGACGGCGGCAACGCCATCGACCGGCTGTTCCAGACCAACGCGCCGATCACCGCGCAAAGCCCGGTGCAGAACGCCTCGCTCTCCTCCAGCCGCGAATATTCGCTGGGGCTGCCCAAGCTCTCGCAAAGCTCGCTGGCCGACGCGGATAGCTGGTTCTGGTTCGCCTTCGCCTCCGTGATCTTCTTCATCGTCACCATCGTGGCGGCGCTCTATATCCAGGGCGCGGAGAACAACATGCGCAACGTCATGCTGGCGCGCGACTACAAGCATCGCCAGCGCCAGTTCGCGCAGCTTCATTTGCTGCAACTGGCCGACAAGCGCGAGGCGGCGCGCGGCGAAGCCTGATGCTGATGAACGCCATGCTGGTCGTGGCCACCGCCACGGCGCTGGTCGGCGGCGGCTATCTGGCCGCCGATGCCGCGCGCACGGCGGATGCGGCGCTCCGGCCGATGCCGGTGTCCTATCTCTCCGATCATGCGAACATCGCGCCGCGCCGCGTCGTCATCGCGATCGACTTGTCCAAGAGCAATCCCTTGATCGACAACCCCGCCTTCGCGGCGAAAGTGGCCGATCGCGTCGGCGATGAAATCCGCGGCCTGGGCTTTGCCTCCGAGGTGCATGTGCGCACCTTCGGCAGCTATGATGCCAGCTCCAACAATTTCCACTACGACGTGCAGATCTCGGTGCGCAACCGGCCGGAGACTGTCGCCGCCGATGTGGAGCGCCTGATCTCGGGCACGCCCCAGCTCGTGCGCGAAGGCAAATGGCAGGCGCAGAACCACACCAACATCCTCGCCTTCATGGACAATGTTTCCAACGCCATCGGCTGTTCCGGCCTTCCCACCACCATCATCCTCGCCAGCGACGGCGTGGAGGATTCCGAATATGTGCGGCTGGGTCGTCGCGACGCGCATCTGCCCGCGCCGGACGGCAAGCCCTTCGCCGGCTGCGCCGATTTCCAGATCCTCGGGCTTGGCGAAGGCGACAGGAGCCCCAGCGAAACCGTCCGTCTGCGCGGCGAATGGACCCGCTGGGCACACGAAGCCGGCTTCCGCCGCTTCCAGGGCCTGAACGACTGGTAGTCAGCCCAGCAACCGCAACCTGATGTGATAAGGCGTGAGGCCGTCGGCGCGCAGGCTGCGCAGCGTGACGGCGGTGTCGCGTTTGGAGAACTTCTTTCCGCTCGGATCGAGAATAAGTTTGTGGTGTGCGTATTGCGGCGCGGGCAGGCCGAGCAGCGCCTGCAACACGCGCTGGATATGCGCCGCCGCGAACAGATCGTTGCCGCGCGTCACCAGCGTCACGCCCTGAAACGCATCGTCCACCACGACGCTCAGGTGATAGGATGCGGGCGTTTCCTTGCGCGCCAGAACGATGTCCCCGAACAACAGCGGCGCGACGGCGATAACGCCGTGCTCGCCCTGCGGCCCCGCGGCTTTTTCGGTGAAGGATAGCGCGCCAACTTTATCGGCGGCCTTTTGCGCATCCAGCCGCAGCGCATAAGCCGCTCTCTTTTCGAGGCGCTCTCTTCGTTGCGCATCGGTCAGATGACGGCAGGTGCCGGGATAGATGGGGCCTTCGGGGCCCAAAGACATATTGTGCGGCGCTTCGATGGCGCGCGCCACCTCGGCGGCAATCTCCGCGCGGGTGCAGAAGCAGGGATAGAGAAGGCCATCGGCCTCCAGCCTTTGAAGCGCCGCGCGATAGGCGTCGAAACGCTCGGACTGGCGCAGCACCGGCTTTTCCCAGTCCAGCCCCAGCCATGCCAGATCCTCCATGATCGCAGCCTCGAATTCCGGGCGGCAGCGCGTTTGGTCGATGTCCTCGATGCGCAGCAGGAAGCGCTCGCCTGCGCGCGCGGCGGTCAGCGCGGCGAACGCATGCCCCAGATGCAGAAACCCGGTTGGACTCGGCGCAAAGCGCGTGACAATCATTTGCCGAGTTTACACATTTTCGAAATCCCATGCCCAAGCCGCACCGCATTGCCTCCGCAGACCATCTGGATGCCGCGCTGGAAGCGCTTCTGGCGGCGGACGCGCGCTTTCATCCGGTTTTGCAGCGCACCGGGCGGCCGCCATACAAGCCGCGCCGCAAACATGGCTTCGAAGCCCTGGTGGACATCGTCGTCAGCCAGCAGCTTTCCATCGCCGCGGCAGACACCATCTTCGGCCGGGTGAAGGAGAAGGTTGCGCCCTTCACGCCGGAAAATCTCCTGGCCACGGAAGCGGAGGTGCTGCGCGCTTGCGGCCTGTCGGCGCCGAAGCAGAAGCACATGAAGAGCATCGCCACGGCGATCCTCGACGGCTCGCTCGATCTCAAACGCATCCGTTCCATGCATGACGACGAGGCGCGCGCACATCTGACGGCGGTGAAGGGCATCGGCCCGTGGACGGCGGACATTTATCTGATGTCCTCGCTCGGTCGCGCCGATATCTGGCCGGTGGCCGATGTGGGGCTTCAGGCCGCCATCACCCGCGCGCTCAAGCTGAAGAAGCGCCCGAACGAAAAACAGATGGAGAAGCTTTCGAAAGCCTGGAAGCCGTGGCGCACCGTGGCGGCGCGGCTGTTCTGGATACATGAAGACGGCATCCGCAAGGAAAAGCGCGACGCCGAAGCGCGCGCGAAGGCCGAACGCGCGGCGAAGCTCAAGAAGAAGAAAAAGACATAATGGATGGCGTGACTATCCGCCCGGCGCGAAGCAACGATGCGGAGGGCATCGCGGCGGTGCATTCCGCCTCATGGCGCAGCACTTATTCGGGCATCGTTCCGCAATCTTATCTCGACGATATGCACCCCGCGAAAACCGTCGAACGCTGGCGCGATGCGGCGATGGGCAAACATCCCGGCGCGCATCTTCTTGTCGCGGAAGAGAACGGAAAGATCATAGGCTTTGAAACTTACGGTCCCGCGCGCGAACCGGCGTTCGGTTATTCCGGCGAACTCTATGCCGCCTATTTTCTGCCCGAAGCGATGGGCAAAGGCTTGGGCACCGAGATGATGAAGACCGTCGTCCGCGACCTTGCCGCGCAAGGGCTGAACGACATGATCGTCTGGGTGATGGAAGCCAACGAACGCGGCCGCCGTTTCTATGAGAAGATTCTCGGCGGCGCGGTTGTCGAAGGCTCGCGGCAGAGTTTCGAGATCGGCGGCGCGACGATCCGGGAAATCGCCTATGGCTTTCGCCCGCTGCCCTTGCTGAAATAGCGCATGGCTCTGCATCAACTCTCTGGCCCCCGCCTGCCGCCCGCGCGCGGTGAAGCCACCTATCTGGTCGTGCTGTGTCACGGTTATGGCGCGGACGGGAACGATCTCATCGGTTTGGCGCCGATGTGGCAGCGTCTGCTTCCCACCGTCGCCTTCGTTTCGCCCAACGCGCCGCAGCGCTGCGATGCCGGACCGGGCTATCAATGGTTTCCGATCTCGCGCCTCGATCCGGCGGAGATGGCCCGCGGTGTGGAATCCGCCGCCGCGACCTTGGAAAATTTCCTCGAAGCCGAACTGGCGCGCCTAAATCTTTCCGGCGACAAGCTGGCGCTGGTCGGCTTCAGCCAGGGCACGATGATGGCGCTGCATGTCGGCCTGAAGCGCGGCGTGAAGCCCGCCGCCATCGTCGGCTATTCCGGCATGCTCGCGGACCAGACGCTTGCGGCGGCGCCGGATGCGCCGCCCATCCTGCTGGTGCATGGCGATGCCGATCCCATGATTCCCATCGGGGCTTTGTTCGCCTCGGCCGCAACCTTGGGCCGCGCGGGCGCGGGCGTGCAGTGGCATATCGCGTCCGGTGTCGGCCACTCCATCGACGAGACGGGGCTTGCGATGGGCGGCGAATTCCTCGCGCGCGCGTTCCACGGCCAGCTTGCGCGCAAGACGCCGGAAATTTCCTGCCCCGTTGGCTGAGTGTCGCTTGGCCGTCATCGCGAATCGCGTAACATCGCCCGTGGCTTGGGGCTGGTTGGCGGCACGCGCTTTTGCCCGTACAGTCCCGGCCAGGAACGGAGGTGCTGTCTTCACAAGGAGCCAACCGTGTTAGCCGCCGGCCGCAGCCCGGAAGCCTGCCCGGCCCTCGTCCTCAACGCCGATCACCGGCCGCTGAGTTATTTTCCGTTGTCGCTCTGGTCCTGGCAGGACGCGATCAAGGCGGTCTTCCTCGACCGCGTGAACATCCTCGCCGAATATGACCGCGCCGTGCGCTCGCCCAGCTTCGAGATGAAGCTGCCGTCCGTCGTCTCGCTCAAAAGCTATGTGAAGCCCGCGCGCAACCCGGCGTTCACGCGGTTCAACGTGTTCCTGCGCGACCGTTTCGAATGCCAATATTGCGGCGACGAGGAAGATCTCACCTTCGATCACGTCATCCCGCGCTCGCGCGGCGGCAAGACGACGTGGGAAAATGTCGTCACCGCCTGCGCGCCCTGCAATCTGATGAAGGGCGGGCGGTTGCCGCAACATATCGGCATGTTCCCGCGCATCGCGCCGCATCGCCCGAGCGTGAACGAACTGCGCAACAACGGCCGCCGCTTCCCGCCCAACCATCTGCACGAAAGCTGGGCGGACTATCTTTATTGGGATAGCGAGCTGGAGCCGTAAAAGAAGCGAATAGCGAGTGGCGAATAGCGAATGGATGAGCTCCCCCTATTCGCTACTCGCTATTCGCTATTCGCTTTTCTCGCCACATCGCGATCAAGGGCGGTGCGCCCGGCGGCGAGATGCTTTTGCGCGCAACAAACCCCGCGCGCTCATAGAGCCTCGTGTTCTTCGGATTGGAATTTTCCAGATAGGCAGCGGCGCCCGCCGCATCCACTTTTCGGATCGTCGCATCCAGCAGCGCGCCGCCAAGTCCCATGCCCTGAAAGCGCGGCGCCGCGGCGATGAAGGCGAGATAGAAATGCGGCTCGTGCGGGTGGTTCTTCTCCATCGCATCGCTCATGGCGCTGCCGCGTCCCAGCCGCGGAAAGCCGCAGAGCCGCACGAACATCGGAATAAGCTTGAGCTGATCGAAGAAGCCGCCGGGGCTTGCCGGTGTCTCCGGCGGAAGCCACGCCGCGGCCACGCTCGCATCTTCCGCCATCCACACATGGCCGAACGGGATCGCGCGCTTCTGCAACAGCCAATAGAAGAAATTTTCCAGGCCCTGCGCGCGCCTTGGTCCGGGCCGCGCGATCCAGTTCATCACCGGATCGGTCGTGAATGCGGCGGCGAAGAGGCGGGCGACGGCGCGCGCATCGTCCATCGTCGCGCGGCGCGGGTTGGCGGCGCGCTGCAGGCGCGCATGGCGTTCGGGATCGTCGCTCACAGGCGCTCTGAGAGTTTGATGGCGAGGCGGCAGCCCGCCTTGATGCTCTCGCTGAGCAGCTTGTAGCCGGGCGCTTCCTCGGCACCGCGTTCCAGTGCCTCGTTCTTGTGCGCGATCTCGTCGGCGCGGAATTTCTCGACCGCGTCTTTCAGCGCCGGATCGCCGTCGAGGCGCTCGATCTGTCGCGCGTAATGTTCGTCGATCACCTCTTCGACCGCCGCGGTGCAGGCCATCGCGGCTTTCTCGCCCATCAGCGCGGTGGCCGCGCCCAGCGCGAACCCGGCCACGCGCCACACCGGCTCCAGCGCGGTCGGCCGCACGCGGCGTTCGTTGATCAGCTTGTCGAACGCGGCCAGATGTTCCTGCTCCTGCCCGGCCATCTTGCGAATGGCCTCGGCGGTTTCGGATGTGCTGTCGCCGAACACCGCAAGCTGGCCTTCATAGATGCGCACCGCGCCATATTCGCCCGCATGATCCACGCGGATCATGGATTCGGTGTCGGCCGTGTTCTGAATGCCGGGCATCGCCGGCCGTTTGCGGCGCGCGGTCATGCCTTTTTTCCTTCCCGCGAGAGCATCGTGAAGCCCGCGATGGCGAAGCCGAGCGAGATCAGCGCGTTGTAACCCGCCATCGAAATCCCGAAGAGCCGCCAGGCGGCATGATCGCAACTCACCACATGCGCGTTGAGATCGAGTTTGCCGGTGATCTGGAAGGCCGTTCCGGTGCAGGCGGCGGGGCCGGCCCACATCTTCCATTCCACGCCCGCATGATAGATGCCGATAACGCCCGTGATCGCGACAAGCAGCGCGGTCAGGATCGCGATGGGTTTCGCGAGATTGGCGGGCAGCACGCCGTATTGCAGCAGCAAGCCGCCGCCCAATCCCACGACGATTGCGGCGAAATGCGGATAACGTTGCCACATGCACATCTCGCAGGGCGGATAGCCGCCGATATATTCAAAGCCCAGCGCGCCCAGAATGAGCACTAGCGAAACCGTGCCCAGCATCAATGCGATATGCGTGGAATTGCGCGGAATCATTTTGCGAAGATCATCCCTTCATCGGCGAAGGCTTTGAACTCCAGCGCATTGCCGCTGGGATCGGCGAAGAAGAATGTCGCCTGCTCGCCCGGTTGTCCTTCGAAACGAATTCCCGGTTCGATGATGAACGGCACATCGCGGGAAGAAAGCCGCGCTGCGAGTTCCTTCCATGCGGCCATGTCGAGGATGATTCCAAAATGGCGCACAGGCACATGCTCGCCGTCAACAAGATTATGTGCTTTGTGCGGGGCCTCGTCCGGGCTTAAATGCGCCACGATCTGGTGGCCGAAAAAGTCGAAATCGACCCATTCGTCCGAAGACCGGCCTTCGCGGCATCCAAGCAAGTCTCCATAGAACGCGCGCGCTTCGGCGAGGTCGCGAACCGGGAATGCCAGATGGAAGCGGGGATGAGGTGTCATGATCGCGTGCGCTTTTTGCGTGTCGTCAAGCAAAGCGCAACAGTGAGACAAAGGAAAGCCCATGCGTTTGTTGGGGCCGCCACGCAAAAATCTGAAGCCGCAATTGGCGGGCCGGGAATTGCTGCGGATCGACGGCGATTTCGTGCCTGTGACGTTGCGCCTCAATCCGCGCGCGCGCCGGCTGATCGTGAAGGTGCATCCCTCCACCGGCGAGGTGACGGTGGTGGCGCCGTCGCGCCGCGCGCTGGACGGCGCGCTGGCCTTCGCGCGGTCCGAAACGGACTGGATCCGAAAACGCCTGGCCCGCGTGCCCAAGCCCGTGCCGCTGGGCATCGGCGCGCGCATTCCGTTCCGCGGCGAATTGCATCTGGTCGTGGAAGGCGAAAAGGGCCGCGCCCCGGTGTGGGCGGATGAAGAAGACGGCGAGCCGGTCATTCTCGTCAGCGGCCATCCGGAACATGCGCCGCGCCGGATCGCGGATTTTCTCAAGCGCGAGGCGCGCAAGACGCTGGATGCGCGCACCGCCTATTACGCGGACAAGCTCGGCATCAAGCCGCGCCGCATCACGGTGCGCGACACCGCCAGCCGCTGGGGCTCCTGCTCGGCGCAGCGTTCCTTGTCGTTTTCCTGGCGGCTGATCCTCGCGCCGGATTTCGTGCTCGATTATGTGGTAGCGCATGAAGTGGCGCATATGAAGGAGATGAACCACAGCCCGCGCTTCTGGAATCTGGTCGTGCTATTGGGCGCCGATGTGAAGCGCGCGCAGCGCTGGCTGTCGGATTACGGTGCCGTGCTGCACCGCTACGCGCCGCGCATCGTCGTGGATTGAAACCGCGCGCGGCCTCCGGTTGTTCTTAATTAAAGACAAGGAGGTCCCCATGATCCGCAAATTGCCGTCCGGCGGCTATCGCCTCTATTCGCGCAAGAAAAATCCCAAGACCGGCGAGCGCCGCAATCTGGGCACGTTCCGCACCAAAGCGGCGGCCGAGAAGCACGAAAAGCAGGTTCAGTATTTCAAGCGCTACTAAAGATCAGCGCAGATCGGCAATCCGGCGCTGCACATCGCCGCGCAGGTCCGCGAACTGGCGGCTGAGCGCCTCGATCGCATCGGCGGAGGCATGCGAGGCGCGATCGCGCAAACGATGGCGCACATCGCGGAGATGGCGATCCTCGAACGGCACATCGTCCACCAGCAGGGCGGCGACGCCCGCGGCAATCACAAGGCCCACCAGCGCGAAGCCCGCCCATGTCGCGATGGTGCCGGCATCGGGGCCGGACGGTGCGCGCGAACGCCGTGCCACGCTTCTGCGGCGGACATTGGCCGCCGCGGCGCGGCGCGTTCTTTTTCGTGGTGTGGCGGTCGCCATGACGAACTCCGATCAGAAATAACCGCGGCGCGGCGCGGAGCGAAGAAGCGCAGCCGTCAGCGCGCCCAATCCGAAAGCGACGAACATGCTCGTCCACGGCCGCGCGACGATGGCTTCTTCCACCGCGTCCACGCCATAGGCCGCTTCTTCCGAGATCATCGCGTAGAGATCGGCGATCTGGTCCTGCAGCGATTGCAGGCGGTTCTTCAGCTCCGGCGGCACGTTGGGCATGTCGCCCATCAGTGTTTCCGCCTCGTCCTGCAACCGGGCGATGCTTTCGGCCAGGCGGTTGTCGCCGTCTATGTTGAAATCGATATTGCTCACGTTTCGCTTTCCTGTTCCGGCCGCGGGATACCGCCGCCGCTGGCATGGGTGAGGCGCAGCTATGTCGTCCAGCCCACGCATCTGTAACGGACCTCGATATCCTATGTTCCCGCGTTCGCCTCTGTGTGCCAAGCGCACGGGGCATATCGCCCGAAAAAGCATTTGCAGGCCGTCTCTTGACCCCGCACCGCCGCTAAGTATATTGCGCGGCTTCCGGCGGGCGGGCGTCCGTGCGGATATCAATGATTTCAAGGACTTACCCTATGTTCGCGGTCATCCGCACAGGCGGAAAACAGTACAAGGTCGCCAAAGACGACGTGATCGCCATCGAGCGTCTCGATGGCGATGCCGGCGCCAAGATCACTTTCGGCGAAGTTCTGATGCTGGGTGGCGATTCCCCCAAGCACGGCGCGCCGCTGGTTTCCGGCGCCTCGGTTTCCGCCGAAGTCGTGGAGCAGGGCAAGGGCGAGAAGGTCGTGGCGTTCAAGAAGCGCCGCCGCAAGAACACCCATCGCAAGCGCGGCCATCGCCAGCACTTCACGAAAGTGAAGATCACGGCGATCAGCGCGGCGTAAGGAGCACTTCGTATGGCACACAAGAAAGCAGGCGGCTCCTCGCGCAACGGTCGCGACTCGAACCCCAAGATGCTCGGCGTGAAAGTGTTCGGCGGCGAAGCCATCAACGCCGGCAATGTGATCGTGCGCCAGCGCGGCACCAAGTTCCATCCCGGCGAGAATGTCGGCATGGGCAAGGACCACACGCTTTTCGCGCTTGAGGCCGGTCATGTCTCGTTCAAGACGGGATACAAGCGCCGCCAATTCGTATCGGTCATTCCGGCCAACGCGAAGGACGCGAACTAGATAGGCAGTCTGGAAAAGGGGCTGCCGGCAAAATCGGCGGCTCATCGAAGCGAGGGAAGATGGTCCGCCATCTTCCCTTTTTTTATTTCCCTCGCACGGAGGGAGATTGTGTTGTGGTTTGGAGACTGGAGACCAAGAGACTGTTGTTGCGCGTGCCCGCCCCGTTCGACGTGGCGGAGATCGTCGCCCTGATCGGCGACTACGATGTGGCGAAAAACCTGTCGCGCGTGCCCCATCCCTATCGCGAAACCGATGCGCGCGGCTGGATCGAGGCGATGGCGGAAGCCCGTTTTCAGGGCACCGAATATGCCTTCGCCATCACGCGCAAGGAGGATGACGCCTATCTCGGCAGCATCGGCCTGCACAAACGCGAGGATGCGTTCGAGTTCGGCTACTGGCTGGGCAAGCCGTTCTGGAAACAGGGCTATGCCACCGAGGCCGCCCGCCGCCTCGTCGCCTTCGCCTTCATGGAATTGGGTCTCGAAAGGCTGATCGCGGGCTATTTCCACGACAACCCCGCCTCCGGCCATGTGCTGGAAAAGCTGGGCTGCGTGCCGGACGGGATGGATCACCGGGACTGCCTGTCGCGCGGCCACGCCGTCTATTGCCACAAGGTTGTTTTGACGCGGGACAATTTCTGGAAGAAGAAAGCGGCATGAAATTTCTCGATCAGGCGAAGGTCTATATCCAGAGCGGCGCGGGCGGTAACGGCTGCGTCGCGTTTCGCCGCGAGAAATTCATCGAATATGGCGGTCCGTGGGGCG
>JAFECN010000359.1 GCA_018242145.1 Pseudomonadota bacterium | reverse complement strand
TGTGGCGCAGCGCGATGCGGCCGTGCCGTTGACGCGAATGGTGGCGGTGAACAATCCGGGCGGCGCGGCGCTGCTCTACAACGCGGCTTCCACCGCATCGTGGTTGACGGTGACTCCAGCATCGGGCACGGCGCCCGCGGGGAGCCCAACGATGATGCGGCTGCGGGTGAATCCGGCGGGGCTTGACCCGGGAACGTACACGGCGCAGGTGACCTTGAGTTCAAGCGGCGTGGCTTCGCCGGCGCCGTTACAGGTGACGTTGTCAATCAGCTTCGGATCGCAATTGCTGAGCGCGGAACCGAGCGGACTCACGTTCACGGCTGTGCAGGGCGGGGCGGCGCCGCTGCCGCAGCGGCTGTACATTACGGGCGCGGCGGCGAACACGTTTTTCTGGGAAGCGAGTGCGTCTACGCTATCGGGCGGGGACTGGCTATCGGTGGATCCGCCGAGCGATGCATCGCGGCCGGATAGTCCGTCAGCGGCGCAGGTTCGCGTGAACACGAGTTCGCTCGCGCCGGGCATTTACTTTGGCGAGCTGCGGGTTTCATCGCCGGGCGCGGATAATTCACCGCGGCTGGTGAACGTGGCGCTGCAAGTGTTGCCGCAAGCGTCGGCCGTGAACACGATTCAGCCGGGCGGGATGATCTTCACGGGCGCGGCGACGCGGCAGACGATCCGCGTGCGGAACCTGGGGGCAACGGCGACGACTGTGAATTTCGCGGTGGCGGGCGATACGAACATCTTTACGGTGACGACGGCGGAAGGGCGGAACATCGGGCCGGGGCAGGAACGGGCGTTTGATGTTGTGGCCACGCCGGCTGGATTGACGGCGGGTGTCTATCGCGCGCGGATCCATTTCCAGTTCGGCAATGAGCCGCAAATTCGTGCGGTGGATGCGGTGTTGGTGGCGGCGGAGGCGGCTACGTGCACGCCCACGCGATTGCTGCCCATGGTGATGAACCAGGCAACGCCGTTTGCGATGACCATCGGGCTGCCGCTGCCGCTCGAGGTGCAGGTGGTGGATGATTGCGGGAATCCGATGGCGGCGGGCGGTAGCGTAACGATCGCTGGGAATCCGGCGGCGGCTGGCACGGCGGCGCTGCGGTACGTGCAGAACGGGTTGTGGGCCGGCGCATGGCCAGCGCGCGGCGGGCCGGTAGGATTGACGTTCACCGCGGATGATCCATCGCGGAATTTGCAGGGCACGGTGACGTTGGGCGGCAGCGGATCAACGTCCGCCAATATTCCGGTGATCGCGGAGGGCGGACTGGTGAGCGCGGCGAGCTTGCAAGCAGGGGGTCCACTGGCGCCGGGCGGGTTGATTTCAGCGTTCGGGGCGAACTTTGTGGACGGCCAATGGATTCCTCCGGCGCTGCCGTTGCCTTCGGTATTGGGCAATTCGCGATTGATGATGTCTGGCGCGGATACGGCGCTGTTCTACGCGGGCGCGGGGCAGATGAACGCGCAGTTGCCGTATGATGCGCCGCCGAACGTGGTGCGGCAGTTCGCGGTGCAATCGGGCACGCGGCGGTCACACTATGTGGAGATGCCGGTGGCGCTGGCGCAGCCGGGCGTATTCACGTTCGATCAATCGGGCAAGGGCCAGGCGATTGTGGTGGATGGCGCGAACCCGGCGCTGATTGCAACGCCTGCGAATCCGGTAGCGCGCGGCGGTGTGGCGGTGATCTACGCAGAAGGGTTGGGCGCGGTGAACCAGCCGGTGGTGGCGGGAACGGCGGCCCCCGTGGATCCACTGGCGCGGGTGGTGAATACGATGGCGGTGACCATCGGCGGGCGGCCGGCGCAGGTGCTGTTTGCGGGGTTGACGCCGGGGTTCACGGGGCTCTATCAAGTGAACGTGACGGTTCCGGCCGATGCGGCGCCGGGCAACGCGGTACCGGTGGTGGTGACCGTGGGCGGGCAGGCGAGCAATGCGGTAACAATGGCGGTGCGCTAGCGTGCACAGCGGTACATGGCGCTAAAGATCGGGTAAACTCCAATACACGAACCTGATGAGAACGATAAAGCGGGTGGGCGTGCTCGGAGCGGGCACCATGGGCTCACGAATCGCGGCGCACTTTGCCAATGCCGGCATCCCGGCGCTGCTGCTGGATTTGGCGGGAACGTCGCTGGCGGAACGGAATGCGCTGGCGCGCAAGGGCGTTGAGTCCGCGCTAAAGCAGAAGCCCGGCGGATTTTTTACTGACGCCACGGTGGGGCTGGTGCAGCCCGGCAATTTTGAAGACGACTTCCATCTGCTCGCCGAATGCGACTGGGTGCTGGAGGCGGTGACTGAAAACCTGGAGATCAAGCGCAATTTGCTGCGGAAGATCGAAGGGATTTGCCGGCCGGACACCATCATTTCCACCAACACGAGCGGCATCCCGCTGGCGCGGCTGACGCAAGGGTTTGGTCCGCAATTGCGGCGGCAGTTTCTGGGGACGCACTTTTTCAATCCGCCGCGGTACCTGTACCTGGTGGAAGTGATTCCGACGCGGGATACGGACCCGGAAGTGGTTTCTTTCGTGTCGGATTTTTGCGACCGGCGGCTCGGCAAGGGTGTGGCGCTGTGCAAGGATACGCCGAACTTTATCGCCAACCGGCTAGGGTCCTTTTTTGGCAGCACGATTTCAAAGCTGACGATCGAAGGGCAGTACACGGTGGAGGAAGTGGACGCGCTGACGGGTCCGCTGATCGGGCTGCCGAATAGCGCGAGCTTCCGGCTGCTCGATATCGTGGGCATCGACGTTTGGGCGCATGTGGGCCGCAACCTGTACGACATGGCGCCGGAGGATCCGTGGCGGGAGCGGTTCTTGCCGCCGCCGTTTTTAGAAGAGCTGTTGAACCGGCGCTGGCTGGGTGAGAAAACCGGCCAAGGATTTTACCGCCGCGCGGGCAAAGGGCAGATTGAGGCGCTGGACTGGCGCACGTTTGAATATCATCCGCAGAATAAGCCGGCTTTCGCGAGCGTTGAGCAGGCGAAGATGCTGGAGGATTTGCCGCAACGGTTACAAGCGCTGGTGGCGTCAACGGACCGCGCGGGCGACTTCCTGTGGCGGCTGTTCAGCGATTACTGTGTGTACTCGGCGGAGCGGGTGCCGGAGATTTCGGACCGGATTGTGGAAGTGGATCGCGCGATGCGGTGGGGCTACGGGCATGCGCTTGGTCCATTTGAGCTGTGGGATGCGCTGGGCGTGGAGCAGACGGCGCGCCGGATAGAGGCGGAGCATCGGGCTTTGCCGCCGGTGGTGACGGAACTGTTGGGGCGCGGCGAGAAGAATTTTTACCGGCGGCAAGGGACCGAATATTTCGACCTGTTCACGCGGCAGCATGAGCGGATCGAACAGCGGCCGGGCGTAACGGTGCTGCGGCGGCAGCCGGAGATCAAGCGCAATGCCGGCGCATCTTTGCTTGACCTGGATGACGGTGTGTTGTGCCTGGAGTTTCACTCCAAGATGAACACGCTGGGCGAGGATACGTTCGTCATGATGTACCAGGCGGTGGAGGAGTTGGCGCGCAATTGGGAAGCGCTGGTGATCGCCAACCAGGGCGCGGATTTCAGCGTGGGCGCGAACCTGATGCTGGTGCTGATGGGCGCGCAGGATGGCGAGTGGGAAGAACTATCGCTTGGGATACAGCGGTTCCAGCAGGCGAACATGGCGCTGAAATGCGCGCCGAAGCCGGTGGTGGCGGCTCCGTTCGGGCGAACGCTCGGCGGCGGCTGCGAAATGTCGCTGCATGCGGCGCGGGTGCAAGCATCGGCCGAGTTGTACATGGGCCTAGTGGAAGTGGGCGTGGGCGTGATTCCTGGGGGCGGCGGTTGTAAGGAACTGGTGCTGCGGTTCAACGATCCCAAGCGGGCATTTGAGCAGATCGGGTATGCGAAGGTATCGAGTTCCGCGGAGAATGCGCGCGAGATGGGATTGCTTGCGGCGGAAGATTGCGTGTCGATGAATCGTGACCGGTTGGTGGCCGATGCCAAGGCGCTGGCGCTCTCGCTTGCGCCGACGTACGTGCCCAAGCAGCCGCGCAACGATGTGCCGGTATCGGGCGAAAACGGCTACGCGCTGCTCAAGATGGGTGCGTGGATGGCGCGGCAGGGTGAATACATCACCGAGTATGACTTTGTGATCGCGCAGAAGCTGGCACACGTTTTAAGCGGCGGCCGGCTGACGGGCGAGCAGAAGGTGAGCGAACAGTATCTGCTCGACCTGGAGCGCGAAGCGTTCCTCAGCCTGTGCGGCGATAAGCGCACCCAGGCTCGCATGGAGCACATGCTCAAAACGGGCAAGCCGCTGCGCAACTAGCGCCGGCGAGCGTGTGAAAGAGAGGATTTGATGCAGGAAGCCGTCATTGTCGATTGTCTTCGAACCGCTGTGGGCAAGGCTCCGCGGGGCGCATTGCGAAATACGCGGCCGGACGATCTGGGCGCGGCCGTGATTCGCGCGCTGCTCGATAAATATCCGGCCGTACCGAAGGATGAAGTGGACGATGTGATTTTG
>JAFECN010000358.1 GCA_018242145.1 Pseudomonadota bacterium | reverse complement strand
ATGCCTTCGCCAGCAATTCGTAAGACCGCAGCCGTGACGCATAATCATAGGTGATCGTCACGATCACCAGTTCCTCCGCGCCGTGGCGTTCGGCCAGCGACAGCAGCTTTGCTTTCACCCGATCCGGCGTGCCGACAATGGACCGCGCCTCCACCGAGCGCAGCAAGGCGCGCTCCTGATCGCTGAAGGGATAGGCCAGCGCTTCTTCCGGTGGCGGGAATGCGATCGGCCGCCCGGTCAGGAGCCGCACGACCCACAGATTGCGCGAGGCCGAAAGCCGCGCGGCGTCTTCTTCGCTTTCTGCCGCCAGCGTGGCGATGCCCATCGAGACGCGCGGGCTTGCGCACCAGTCGCTCGGCTGGAAGCGCTCGCGATAGGCGGCCACGGCTTCCATGCTGCTTTCGGGGCTGATGAAGGTGGCGTGGCTGAACGGTAGGCCAAGTTGCCCGGCATAAACCGCGCTGTGGATGCCCGACCCCAGCATCCACAGTTCCGGCCGCGTTTGCCCGCGCGGCATGGCGTGAATGCCGCGATAGGGATGGTCCTCCGGCAATTGCGGGCCGCCCGATGCGGCGTCCAGAAATTGCTTCAGCAGAAACACCTGGCTCGGAAAAGCGTCTATGCCGAAGCCTTGCGGACCGGCCTGCAGCGCCGCCGCGGTGCGCTGGTCCGATCCCGGCGCGCGGCCGACGCCCAGATCGATGCGGCCCGGATTGAGGACTTCCAGCATGCGGAACTGCTCGGCCACCTTGAGCGGGCTGTAATGCGTCAGCATGACACCGCCGGAGCCGACGCGGATCGTTTTGGTCTCCGCCGCCACCCGCGCGATCAGAACTTCCGGCGCGCTTCCGGCGAAGGAGCCGGTGTTGTGATGCTCGGCCAGCCAATAGCGGTGATAGCCCAGCGCTTCGGCGGCCTTGGCGAGCGCGATGGTTTCCGCAAGGGCATCGGCGGCGTTGCCGTCCGTGCGGATGGGAGATTGATCGAGAACCGAAAGCCGCATGGCTTCAACCGCCTATACCGTTACCGCGAAATTAACCTCTGGGTTCCATCCTATCAGGCCTCGGGCGTGGACGGGCAATGCAGAAGACGAATCTGGCGGCGAAGGAAGAACGGGCTGGGCCATCGAAGCCCGGCCTCGGCATCGCCTTGTCCGACATCGAAAATCCGCTCATTCAGAAAGCCCTCGCGCTCTGGGAAAACGCCCGGGGCGCGCGAACGATGCCGTCGCGCGCCACCATGTCGCCGCGCGTGATGGCGGGCCTGCTGCGCAACGCGGCGCTCGTGCGCGTGATCGGCTCCGGCGAGGAATTCGAGTTGCGCATCGTCGGCGATGTCGTGGTGCAGGCGCAGGGCGCTTCCCTGCAGGGCATGACCACCGCCGAGATCGACCTGGTGCTTCCGGATTACGGCTCGGCCCTGCGCAGCATCTACAAGAGCGCCTACAAACGATGTGCTCCCGTGGCTTTTCGCGGCTGGTTCGTGCGGGAAGCCGATGGCCATGCCATGTTTCACGAGAGCATCATGATGCCGCTGGGCGAAGACGGCCAGCCGCCCGATCATCTGTTGGGCGTGGGCGTCTATGCCATGCAGCCGGGCGACGCGCTCCGCTAGCTTGCATCCGCGCCAAATGCGCTAAACTCCGGTTCAGAGAAACCGGAGATCGCCATGGCTTTGGACATTGAGACACGCAACCAGCTCATCGAAACGGTGCGCCGCTTCGTGCAGGAAGAATGCGTGCCGATCGAGGCGAAAGTCGCCGAAGACGACCGCGTGCCGGATTCCATCATCGCGCAGATGCGCGACCTTGGCCTGTTCGGGCTTTCCATCCCCGCCGAATATGGCGGCCTCGGCCTCACCATGGAGGAAGAGGTGCTGGTCTGCTTCGAGCTGGGGCAGACATCGCCCGCCTTCCGCTCGGTGATCGGCACCAATGTCGGCATCGGCAGCCAGGGCATCGTGATGTTCGGCAGCGAGGCGCAGAAGAACGAATGGCTGCCCAAACTCGCCAGCGGCGAGATGGTGGCGAGCTTCGCGCTCACCGAACCCGGCGCGGGCAGCGATGCGGCCTCGGTGAAAGTGAGCGCCATCCATGACGGCAAGGATTATGTCGTCAACGGCACCAAGCGCTTCATCACCAATGCGGCGCGCGCGGGCATGTTCACGCTTCTGGCGCGCACCGATCCGTCGAAAAAAGGCGCGGGTGGAATCTCCGCCTTCATCGTTCCGGCGAAAACGCCCGGCATCACCATCGGCAAACCCGAGAAGAAGATGGGCCAGCAGGGCGCGCATATCCACGACGTGATCTTCGAGAACGCGCGCGTGCCGGAATCCTTGCGCCTCGGCAAGGAAGGCGAGGGCTTCAAGGTCGCGATGCAAGTTCTGGATCGCGGGCGGCTGCACATCTCCGCCGTTTGCATCGGGGTTGCGGAGCGGCTGATCCGCGAGGCGGTGAATTATGCGCGCGAGCGCGAGCAGTTCGGCCAGAAGATCGCCGAGTTCCAGCTCATTCAGGGCATGCTGGCGGACTGCAAGACCGAAGCCTATGCCGCGCGCTGCATGGTTCTGGAAACCGCGCGCAAGCGCGACCGCGGCGAGAGCGTTTCGATGGAAGCGGCCTGTTGCAAATATTTCGCGAGCGAAATGGTGGGCCGCGTGGCCGACAAGGCGGTGCAGATCTTCGGTGGCGCGGGTTATGTCGCCGATTACGGCATCGAGCGCTTCTACCGCGACGTGCGAATCTTCCGCCTCTACGAGGGCACCTCCCAGATCCAGCAGATCGTGATTGCCCGGAACCTGCTCAAAGGCGATTGACAGCAATGCTAGCAATGCTAGCATGTCGACATGGCCACCCTGACGATCCGCAATGTCGACGAAAAGACGCACAAGGCCCTGCGCCTGCGCGCTGCCGAGAACGGCCGCAGCGTGGAAGAAGAAGTTCGCCGCATCCTGGCCGAGCAGGCGGTGCCCCGGCCGGAATACAAGAATCCGAAAACGCCGGAAGAAATCGACGCCGCCGTGAAAGCGGCGCAGGAATTGTTCAAGCCGTTGCGCGGCAAATATTCTGTCGATCAGTTCATTCGCGAAAAGCGGGAAGAAGCCGCGCGCGAATTCGCGGAAGACGATAAAGCCTTCAAGAAATGATCATCCTCGATAGTTCTGCCTTGCTGGCCGTTCTGCTTGGCGAACCGGGTGCGGATGCGGTTAAGGCGACGTTCTCCGAAGCTTTCATTTCCGCCGCATCGCTCGCGGAAATCCTGGCCAAAGCGGAAAGAAGAGGAATTCCATCGGAAGCGGCATATAAAGTGATCGTCAATTTCGGAATCGGAATCATTCCCGTCGACACATTGCAGGCCAGAATATCCGCGAGAATATCTTTGGCGCCGCGAGAACTCGATTTGTCTCTTGGAGATCGCCTTTGCATTGCGCTTGCCATAGCGATGCGGTGCGATTTGCTGACATCCGATGGCGGAATCCGCAAATTCGAGGCGGACATATCGATCCGGTCTTTCCGGTGACCAAGCCGGAAAACCTCGACCGGCTCGTCAGGCAGATCCGCGCCTGCACCTTGTGTTCGCCCTATCTGGAACCGCGGCCCGTGCTTCATGTGTCGAAGACGGCCAAGCTCTGCATCGCCTCGCAGGCGCCGGGATTGAAGGTCCACCAGACCGGCATCTCGTTCAACGATGCCAGCGGCGACCGGCTGCGCGCATGGCTCGGCGTCACGCGCGAGCAATTCTATGACGAATCCAAAATCGCGCTGGCGGCGATGGCGTTCTGCTTTCCGGGTTATGACGAAAACGGCCACGATCTGCCGCCGCGCCGGGAATGCGCCGCCACCTGGCGGGCGCGCCTGTTCGCGGCCCTGCCGCAGTTCGAGACCATCCTGCTCGTCGGCTCCTACGCGCAAGCCTGGCATTTGGGCGATGCGCGCAAATCGAATATGACGGAAACGGTGCGGGCGTGGCGGGAATACGCGCCGCGCTATATTCCGATGCCGCATCCGTCGTGGCGCAACACAGCCTGGCTGAAAAAGAATCCATGGTTCGCGGACGAGCTTCTTCCCTATTTGCGGCGGCGCGTGCGGCGCTTGCTGGCGGACTGATCCTGCTGGCCGCCTGCGCGCCTGAGGTCGCGCGCGAAGGCCTCGCCACCAATCCCCCCGCCATCGCCACCGATTATTTCCTCACCCGCGACGGCTTGCATCTGCCGCTGCGCCATTGGGATGCGGAGCATCCGCGCGCCATCATCGTCGCGCTGCACGGCATGAGCGATTATTCGGAAGCCTTCGACATGCCCGGCCCATGGTGGGCCGAACACGGTATCACCACGCTCGCCTACGACCAGCGCGGCTTCGGCGCGGCGCCGGATCCCGGTGTTTGGGCGGGCGCCGATGCGATGCGCTCCGATCTCGATGACTTCGTGGATGCGGCGCGCGCGAAATATCCGGGCATCCCGGTTTTCGCGCTGGGCGAGAGCATGGGCGGCGCGGTAGTATTGTCGTCGCTCGCCACGCCGCGGCCGCCGCACGTGGATGGCGTTATCCTGATCGCGCCCGCCGTGTGGTCGCGGGACGACATGCCGTTCTATTACGGCTGGGCGGCGTGGTTCATGGCGCATGTGTTTCCCGGCATGAAAGTCTCCGGCAACGGCCTGCACATCGTCGCTTGCGACAACATCGCCGTGCTGCGCAAGCTTGCGCGCGATCCGCTCTATCAGCATTCCGCGCGTTCGGATCAGGTCTATGGCCTGCTCAGCCTGATGGATCAGGCGCGCAAGGCGCCCGGTCACCTTCCGCCCCATACGCCGCCGATCCTTCTGCTCTATGGCAAGAACGATCAGGTGATCCCCGCCAAGCCCACCGAAGCGGTGATCGCGGCGCTGGGTCCGCGCGCGCAGGTGCATCGCGACGACCACGGCTATCACATGCTGTTGCGCGATCTCGATGGCCAGACCCAATGGAAAGAGGTCGCAGACTGGATCGCCAAGGAGGATGCGCGATGAAGGTCTGCATCGCCGGCACCGGCGCCATCGGCGGCTGGATGGCGGGGCTTCTGGCGGACGGCGGCAACGCGGTGTCGCTTTATGCGCGCGGCGAGACGCTTGCGGCGCTGCAGGCGAACGGCCTGCGCATCCGGCGGAACGGCAGGGAAGCCGCCTATCGCCTCAACGCCTCCAACGACGCCGCGGCGTTCGGCGTTCAGGATGTCGTCGTCATCGCAACCAAGGGGCAAAGCATTCCTGCCATCGCACCGGCGGTAAAAGCGCTGTGCGGCGAAAACACCTTTGTCGTTCCCGCCGTGAATGGCATTCCGTGGTGGTTCTTCCAGATGAAGGCTGTGCCGCTCTCCGGCACCGCGCTGTCGTCGGTCGATCCGCATGGCGAGATTGCGCGCGCCATCGCCTTCGCGCGGGTGATCGGTTGCGTGGTGCATGCCAGCGCCTGGATGCCGGAGCCGGGGATCGTGCAGGTGAACGGCGAAGACAAGCTGATCCTCGGCGAGCCGGACGGCCGTTCGAGCGAACGCTGCAAAAATCTCGCATCGGCTTTTGCACCGCACGGCCCGCAGATCGCGATCAGCGACAACATCCGCCGCGACATCTGGCTGAAGCTCTGGGGCAACATGACGATGAACCCCCTGAGCGTTCTCACCGGCGCCACGACGTTGCAGATGTTGTCGGAGCCGGATGTCTGCGCTTTGGTGCGCACGATGATGCTGGAGATGCAGCGCATCGGCGCGAAGATCGGTCTTCCCATTCCGCTCACGCCGGAAGACCGCATGGCGATCACCCGCAAGCTCGGCGACATCAAGACGTCGATGCTGCGCGATTGGGAAGCGGGCCGCGCCCTGGAGATCGATCCGATCCTGGGCGTGCTTGCCGAGATCGCGCACTGCGTGCAGGAGCCCGCGCCGTTTCTCCATGCGGTGCTGGGTCTGCTCAGATTGCGCGCGGAAACCGAAACCTGAAACGCATTTCGAACGAATTTGTTCCGTGAAACCGTCGCGCGCCGCAGCCGTTGACTCTCCAGACACACAGGAGAGCGACATGGCTCAGGAAAAGAAACGGGATCTGCGCAAGGACATGTGGGAACGCGGCCCGGTGGAAGGCTGGAACGGTGACGGCCGCGGCGAAGCGGAGCAGCAGGCGCGCGAAAACATCGATCCCGACAATCCGCGTATCGTGCGCCCGGATTCCAGCGTCCAGGCCCCCGGCCAGACCACCAGCAACTGACGATCATCGCAGCCGCAAAGTCGGCTGCCTCCGCAGAGCCCGCCGTCTTCCCCTTGCGGCGGGCTCTCGCTTGCTTTGGCCGGGGCGCGGCGCTAGCCGTTGCGCATGGACGAGGCGATCCACCAGATTCACCTGCCGCTCTATGCGCTCGATTATGTGGGCGTGGCCGTATTCGCGATCACCGGCGCGCTGGCCGCGGCGCGCAAACGGCACGATATCATCACCTTCACGGTTTTCTCCATCATCACCGGCATGGGCGGCGGCACGCTGCGCGATCTTCTGATCGGCGCACCGGTCTTCTGGATTCATTCAAGCGCTTATCTTCTGGTGTGCATCGGCGCGGCGCTGGCCGTGTGGGTCGTGGGCGAGCGTCCCTGGCGCTTTGCGGCGCTCAACTGGCTGGACGCCGTGGGGCTCGCGGCCTACGCCTCCATCGGCGCCGCCAAGGCCTTGAGCTATGGCGCGGCCCCCGGCGTGGCGGTGGCGATGGGCGTGATGACGGCCACCTTCGGCGGCATCCTGCGCGACATCTTCGCGGGCGAACCGTCGGTGCTGCTGCGGCGCGAGATTTATGTCACCGCCGCGCTCCTCTCGGCATCGATCTATGTCGCGCTGCGCTGGTTCGCGGTGGATGCGTCGGTCGCGGCGGCGACGGCCTTCCTCGGCGGTTTCGCGCTGCGCTCCGGCGCCATTGTCCTGAAATGGACGCTTCCCGGATTCGAGGCACGCGATGGCTGACGATATCGCCGGCTACAAAGCCATCGCCAAGCTCTACAACGCGATGATGACGGGGCTGGTGCTCACGCTGGTCTCGCAGAAGAGCGCCGACGCCGCGCGCGATTTCATGTTTGCCCATTTCCGCAAGCAGCATCTGGAGAAATTTCTGCCGGGCCTGAAGAAACTCGGCCTCGATGCGCTGCCCGACGCGGTGGCCTGCGCGCAATATCATTATTTCTCCAACGCGCTCGGCGGCGTGAAGACCGAATATGTGCGGGAGAGCGACAGGAAAGCCTGGGTGCGCTATCCGCCGCCGCGCTGGATCTGGCAGGGCACCGCGATCTGCGCCATCCCGCGCGAGGTCAACGAAGCCATGCTGCATGGCTGGCATGGGCACAATGGCGTCAGCCTCGGCAATCCGCGGCTTGGGTTCGTCTGCACCGGGCAAACGCCCAATGGCGATCCGGGCCTGGAAGGCTATTATTTCGAATATGACCATGCGATCGCGCCGGAAGAGCGCGTGCGTTTCGCACCGGACGAGCACATGCCGCGCTTCGATGCGCGCGCCGCGCCGAAACTCGACAGCGCAAGCTGGCCGCAGGAACGCCTGCGCAAGGTCGAACGCTCCTACGCGATGGAATATGTGCGCTCATTTCTGCCGGTGACGCAGGAATTGTTCGGCGCGGACGAGGCGGAACGCCTTGTCGCGAAAACCGCGCGGCTGATCGGGTTGCAATTCTACGAAGAGACGGCGGCCATGCTCGGCATCGCGGGCGATGGCGCGGCGGATTTCGCGCGCTATCTCTGCGCGCTGCAATCGGCGCAGGGCGAGCGGGCCGATGCCGCGGATGCCTCCGTCACCCAGCAAGGCTGGCGCTTGATGGACGGCGTGACGCTTGCTGAGCCGGACGCTGCCTTCCGCGCCTGGAACGCGCTGTGGGACGGCGCGCTTGCCGCGCACAACCGCGATCTGCGGCTCAAAACCGAACGCTCCGGCCAAACCATCCGCTGGCATATCGCGGCGGCTTGACGGGCCTCGGGCCGTCGCCCTATAGGGCACCT
>JAFECN010000357.1 GCA_018242145.1 Pseudomonadota bacterium | reverse complement strand
ATGATGACGACGCTCTCGCCCTTGCCGACCTTCAGGTCCACGCCGTCGAGCACGACCTTCGGCCCGAACCGTTTCTTCACGCCCTGAAGTTCGATCTTGGTTTCCATGGCCGTCATGTGTTGAACAGGATCGAGGTGAGAAGATAGTTGGCGGCCAGAATGAGGATGGACGACGACACCACGGCGTTGGTGGTCGCGGTGCCCACGCCCTGCGCGCCGCCGCGCGAATTGAAGCCGCTGTAGCAGCCCATCAGCGCGATGATGAAGCCGAACACCGCGGCTTTGACGAGGCCGCTGGTCACGTCGTGATGGGTGACGAAGTCCGCCGTGTTCTTCAGATAGACCGCGCCGTTGAAGTTCAGGCTCTTGGTCGCAACGATGTAGCCGCCGAACACGCCGATGGCGTCGGCGATGCCCACAAGAATGGGCAAGGAGATCACCGCCGCGACAAGGCGCGGCACGACGAGATATTTCACCGGATTGGTGGAAAGCGTGGTCAGCGCGTCGATCTGCTCGGTCACGCGCATGGTGCCGATTTCGGCCGCGATGGCGGCGGCGACGCGGCCGGCGACCATCAGCCCTGCGATCACCGGGCCCAGTTCGCGCGTGATGCCCAGCACCACGATCTGCGGCACGAAGGATTCCGCGCCATAGCGGTTGCCGCCGATGAATATCTGCAGCGCCAATGCGCCGCCGGTGAAAAAGGCGGTGAGGCCCACCACGGGCAGCGAGAACCAGCCGATGCGCATGAACTGTTGCGCCAGCAAGCGCCAATAGAACGGCGGGCGCACGATGGCGCTGACCGAATTGACCGTGAAAGCCGTCAGCCGCCCCACCTCGCCGAGGAAGGTCAGAAACAGCCGGCCGATGCTCGCGAAGACGTTCATCGCGTGGCCTCCACATAGCGGCGCGGAATGCGCGGGCCGAGCGAGGTGATCACTTCATAGCTCGCGGTGTTCGCGGTGGCGGCGGCTTCCTCCAGCGCGATCGTGTCGCCGAAGAACTCCACATCGGCGCCGACTTTCAGTGCCGGGGAAGGCACATCGGTGACGTCGAGCGTGACCAGATCCATGGAGACGCGGCCCACGATCGGCGCCCGATGACCGGCGATGGCGCCGAATCCGTTATTGCTCATGGCGCGCATCAATCCGTCCGCATATCCCAATGCCACGGTCGCCAGAACCGTGTCCCGCCCGATCCGGTATGTGGCTCCGTAACCAACGCTCCCCCCAGTGTCAACGCGCCGAAGCTGAAGGATCTTGCCCGTTAAAACGGCAACTACATCGAAAGGGTTGGGCTTGCCGGAAACCTGCGGATTTCCGCCGTAAAGGCCGATGCCGGGGCGCACCATGTCGAAGCAGTAATCCTTGCCGAGCAATACGCCGCCGGACGATGCAAGGCTCGCGGGTGCCGCGGGCAAGCGCGCAAGCGCAGCCTTGAAGCGCGCGAACTGCTCGCGGTTCATGTCGGATTCGGAATCGTCGGCGCAGGCGAGATGGCTCATCAGCAGCGTGATGCGGATTCCGCCGAGGCGCGAATTGGATTCGTTCGCCAGCGTGTTCAACTCGTCATGCGGCAGGCCGAGACGGTTCATGCCGGTGTCGAAATGGATTGCGGCGTCATATTCGACGCGCGCTTTCGATGCCGCGCTGCCCCACAGCGCGATCTGCTCCAGCGAATTCAGAACCGGAGTCAGCTTGTGCGAAACCAGCGCGGGAAGCGTTTCATGTTGCACGCCGTCCAGAACGAAGATGCGCGCATCGGGCACAACTTTTCGCACCGCGATGCCTTCGGAAAGGCGCGCGACGAAGAAGCTGTCGCAACCGACACCGCGAAGCGTTTTCGCCGCTTCCAGCGCGCCGGTGCCATAGCCGTCGGCCTTCACCACGCCGGCGACGGCCGCGTTGCCGGAGAGGCGCTGGAAGGCCCGGTAATTGGCCGCAAGGGCGCCCAATCGCACGGTCAGCCGCGCGGGATCGAAATCTGCGTTGCTCATGTGGCGCGGACATTTGCAGGAAGGATGCGCCGCGGTCAAAGCGGAACCCGATACGCCGATTTTCGATACCTCTTTGATTTCTCTGGCAAATGCCTTCGGGGTTGTTTTTCAGAAATTGGGGGGTACCCCCACCCCCCGCCAAGAACAGCCCGGCAGAGCCGATTTGGAACGTATAGAGAACAAATATACCACAGTCAAGGCTAGGCGCATTAACCAGACCGGAAACATAGGCAAGCGCTTTGGAGGGCTCTGTCTCAAAATGGGCCACGGCGGTCGATTTGTGGCCGCACAGGATTGCGAGGTCGGTCATGCGTATCACGGGCTTGGTGACAGTGGGACTGCTGTTGGGCGTTGGCCTTGCCGGCTGCGATCAGACGCCCGCGCCGACCCAGCAGGTGGCGCAAGCCGCCCCGCCCGTCGCGCCGCCCTGCAATTGCGGCGACAAGGCCGTGCCGGACACGCACATGACACGCCTCTCCTACATCCCGCGTCATCACCATCGCCGCCATCGTTATGAAGACGGCTATCACGGCAGTTACACCTCCCGCTCCGAGGACGCCGTGCAGAGTTACGGGTACGTCAGCGCCTCGCGCGTGTCCTACAGCGAGAGCAGCACTTCGAACGGCGGCGGCTATGCCGAAGGAAGCGGACGCGAAGGCTTCGAGCGCGGCGGCCATCGCTATTATCGCGGTGGCATCGTGTGGGTGGACGGCTATGGCCGCGGCTATTTCGCGGGCCAGCGCCCCACCGTCGCGCAGACGATGAACGGCGAGCGCATGTCCGTCGGGCACGGCTATGACGCCGACTGCCCCGAAGGCTATGGCCAGGACGGCTACTGAACGTCGGTTCGCTTGAAGATGTCTTCCGGCGGCGCGCCGAAACGGTTGCTGCCGCCGTCGCCCTTCTTCGCGCCCAGCCAGATCGTGAAGCCGAGCTGGATCACGACCGAGGCAATGCCGATGCCCAGCAGCAGATAGACGACGTTGTCGGGGACGGCGTAATTCGTCTGCATGGCCTCGATCGCGGTGAGCGCCTTCACCAGCGGCTCGCCGCCCAGCGCGAAACCGATAAACACCACCGCCACGATGAGAAGGATCGGGATGAGCGCCCACCATCCCGGCTTGCCGATATCGTGCAGCCGGCGCATCCAGGTGATGACCCACATGATGGAGACGGCCGCGATCGCATTCTGCATATGCAGCACATCCAGCACCGCCGCGGCCACAAACAGAAGCGCGACGGAGATCCAGTATTCCTGCCGATTGCTGCGGCCGGTGAAGAAGGAGAGCATCAGGACTTCCGCGAAAGGGCGCGTGTCACGGCATCGGGCTCGCTCGCAATCACTTCCAAAAGCACGCGTGCCGGACCAACGGGATTGCGATGACCCTGCTCATAATTGCGGATCGTCTCGACAGAAAAGCCATATCGATCCGCGAATTGCTGCTGACTGAGACCCAGGCGGCGGCGAAGCGATTTCACATTGCGGCTGCCGGAAACGGGGATCACACGGCGCGCGCGTTTCAATTCCGCATCCGTAAAGATGGGCGCTGTATCGACATCCGCCGCAATCTGCGCAGCAATTTCCTTTTCGGACGTGCGCGCGATCTTTGCCCACTCAACCTTGGACAAATTCACATCAGCCCGGGTGCGCCGAACGATAGGCATTGCGTTCCTTCCTGTTTGCAACGCGAAGCGAGATAATCCTGCGTGTCTCGCCACGATCATTATAGACGCAGACCAGGACAATGCCTCGGACAATTCCAACAGCCTTAATCCGCGTCTCGCCATAGTTATAGCGGGTATCGGGCACTTCCAATGTGGGACTGTCAAATACCGCAACCCCGACTTCGAACGGCAACCCGCGTTCGCGCATGTTCTTCGCGCTTTTCACCGAATCCCATTCGAAGATCATGGCAAAATATACGTCATTGACGGATATCCGTCAATGACGTATATCTATTCGTCTCGGGGCACAAAGACCTGCTCGTTCGATTTCGTATCGTGCGTCTGTCCCGGAGCATGGCTCAAACGATGCTAGCCCACCAGGCGAGCAAAATCGCGCTATGGAGCCTCGTCCACCACCAAATTCGAGAACCGGGTGAAGCGGTCGTCGAAGAACAGGTCGATCT
>JAFECN010000356.1 GCA_018242145.1 Pseudomonadota bacterium | reverse complement strand
TTCTTCTCCGGCTCCTGTCCGAAATAGTCAAGGTTGATCACGAAGGTGAGGCCCGCCAAGAGCGCATAGCAAGTTGTGTATTTCCTGCCCTCGCGGGTATGAAATGTTTGCATATCGACGACACCCACTTCCGGGACACGCAGGCAAACAAGACGCGCCTGCATATAGAGGATTGCCGCCAGGAGGAAAAAGATCGCAACCTGGCTCATTGGCCACTTGTCGCCCATCCCCCAAAGCCCAATCCACCAAGCAAGCACTCCGAAAAGGCTAAAAAAAATCCACGCAACATTTAGCCACGAGAAGCGCACGCGAGGCCACGCGCCAATGATGTCGCACGCCGTCGTCAGCAGATGTGCGATCGCCAACGCATAGACGAATGACATAAGCGTCATCACATAGTCGAATGCATGCACGATCCCATTTCCCGCTTTTTGGCGATCCCCGATCAATAGCTAAAACATCAGGCGGCAGCAGCGCAAATGCGAGAGTTCAAGCCGCTGCCGCTCTTTCATGGCGGCCCGTTGCAGGTGCGAATTCTCGGTCTGGATTTCGAAATATGCGGCCGCCTGGGGCGAGTGTGCTGAACTGACCTGGTGCCAATGCAACCGCTGCCGGACGGATCGCCGATCGAACAGGTGTCGGCATTCTATGCCTTTACCAAAACAAGCGCCGGATGGAAGATATTTGCGATATCGGGCGTGGAATTTCCGCTTGAACGACTCGGAGACAGGTAGCGCGGACGGCCGCACGTCAAAGAAATTCGCGACCAGATAGTGCCTTGAGAGCCGCTACAGCTTCAGCGGAATTGGGCCGTAGGCAGCTAATAGAATGACCGCGCCCGCCAAAATCCAGATCGCGTGCAGCCACCAGGCGCGCGCAAAGATCAAGGTTATGCTTGCAGTCATTGCGGCGAGATTCGCCGCTAGTAGAAAAGAGTCCCAGTGTTAGACCGGAGTGTTGGCTGGGTCGGATATGGCCTGCTGAACGGAAAGGCACACGCCAAGAAAGTAAAATCCGGCAGAAAAGCCCCAAATGCGGTGACGGTTCGCATAGTAATACGCTTCGAGATCGATCCCTTGTTCAGGCACTTCGTCGGGAAGAGTTGCGGCACAAAGCAGAAAGAGCAAACCAAACGCCAGCGCCACTTCGAGAAAAGTCAGAAAGGTCATCTGTTGGTGTTGCGCTCCCGCACGATTGTAGAGCCACATGAACCAGAAGTTTGCAAGCGTCAGGACGCTCGCCTCGACAGCGATAGCCGGCGCCATCCAATGCCAGCGCACGCGCCGGCCCGCTTCCACAAGTTTATGGATGCTCGACAGAATGTTCTGAAGCGACAACCCAACAACGATGCCGATAAAAATGGCCTCATATTCAAAACCGCTCATGTCCCCTCCAAAGTGGGCAGCGAAAGAGACCTCGGAAATTCAGAACATTCTCGGCGAGGAAAAAGGGACGGCGCGCTTGTCAACGCAAGCTGATATTAGACATCGCAATCCCCTCTTCTGCCGTTAGCGCGAAAAAAAATCAACCTGACGGTCTCAGTTTCGACGATCAGCTTGCGATGGCGGCGACAGACTGCAAACTCAACTCACGTTGCGCTTTCACGGCACTGATGACGTAGCCCAGGATCAATGTCGACAAGGCAAACTCGCTATCGAACGCCAGCTCCGCGGTGAATTGCACACGGCTATCCTCGCCTCGCAGCAGCAGGCCTTCTTCTTCTGCCGCGCGGAGCATGCGCCGGACATGTGTGCGTGACACGTTCAGATCCTGCGCCACTGCCGATATGTTCAGCGCGATCGGCTTTCGAGGTGGAAAGCCGTCGCCATGATCGCGCGCCATCACGATCATCCAATATAGGAACTGCAAGCCTGCATTGCGGTGGAGGAACACACGAAAAAAGCTTGTATCCTGCGGCAGGGCCATGGACGCCTGCAAAAATCCCTCGCCCATATGGCGCAACAGCGCGTGCAGGAAATCACGTTCCCCGAGTTTCGCGATCGCTGCATTCGTTGCTGGTTCAACCAGCGCCATCGCTTCCAGCGCCGCGCGCGCGAGCGCTATCCAAGCTGCAAATAATGCAGCGGTAGGCCGGTATTGCGCGGCCTCGCCATGCTCCCGCCTACCCAGCGGTTCGACGAAGTCGATATAGCGCAGATAGAGCAACAGCGCACGCGCGCGCCCTGGACTGAGCAGCCTTGAACTCACGCACATCTGTTTCAGCCGTGGAAGATTCAATCCGCCAGTCAGGTGCAGATAAACCACCCACTGCGCGGCCCCATACCGGCTCACATCCTTGCAAATTCCATCGAAGGAGACGTCGATGCGCGAAATGTCTAGAACCCGGGCTGCGAAACCCTGGATCGTGGCGGGGTAGTTCGGATGACCTTGTAGGCGCTCGTACATCGCCGGCGGGATGCGCTCGTCCGCATCCCAGGATGCGAGACGAATCCAAGCGTCAGTTTCGCTCCGCGGCAGCCCCACATTGCCCTCGGTCAAAAATGTCCATTGAGCCCGCGCGCACGCGCAGCCCAGGATTGCAGCCAATATAAGCATGGACGTCTGGCTTGGCGCCAGCGCGAACAGGGTTCTGTTGCGATCCTGTAACGATCTTGCGGGCCATGTTTCTGGGGCGGGTAATGGCCATGTTCGCTCTCGCTGACAGAATGTCCGATTCAGGCGCCGCTGGTTATCTCGCGGCGCAGGGGAAGGATTTCGGCCTCACACCTACTGCGATCCGCTACTGGTCGCTGCGCGTGCAGCATATCTCTGGCGTTTTGAAGCTGGGTTTCGAACTAGCGCTGGCCTTCATCGTCATTGCTGTTGCCGTCGGTCTCGCCGCCACCATCTGGCAGGCGGCGCATGCCGCGCGAAGATGAAAGCCCATGGTTGAGGATAACGAACATCCGCAAAGCGTATCGGGTACATCGGCGCCGAGCGACGCATCGGCTGCCGGCGTGGCTATGAACAGCGCCAGCCGCGAGAGGGCGGATGAATATCTGGCGGAGCAAGCGCGTCTTGCGCGCCTGCAAAGCCAGAATCTGATCGACCAGAATGCCTTCGAGCTCTCGCACCTTCGCTTTCGCCGCTTCAGCGACTATGCGCGTTTTGCCCTGGAAGTCGCGGCCTTCCTGATTGTGCTTCTTATTGTCTGCGGCCTGGGCGCGATGGTGTGGGGCGCGGCACGGGATCACGACTTGGTTGTCGATGCATTCTCGGTTCCAACCGATGTCGCGCGGTCCGGCATCACCGGCGCGGTTCTGGCGGGCCGTGTGATGGATCGCTTCGGCCGCCTGCAAGCGGACACATTTTCCATTACGGAGAGCGCAGGCACCTACCGGACCAACGCCGTCGAGGACGCGCGCGTCGAAATCCCCGACACCGGGATTTCCATCGGCGAACTGAATCGCTATCTGCGGCAATGGCTGGGACAGGAGACACATGTTGCCGGCGATCTCGTCCATACGCCGAAGGGCATGGCGCTTACCATCAGGCTGGGCCACGAACCAGGCACGACAATCGAGGGTGCCGACTTCGATGCGCTCGTCGGCCGTGCGGCCGAGTATCTTTATTCCGCGGCGCTGCCATTGCGCTACGCCGACTACCTCGCGATGCGCGGCCGTTTCCCAGAGGCACAGGCCGTCATCGTTCCGCGCGCAAGCAATGGCAGCGCACGCGCACGCGGATTGGCTTTTATCAGTTGGGCGCAATTGCGTTACCGGCAGGGCAATACCTATGATCAGATGAACAAAGCCCTGATCGCCACCCAACTCGACCCATCCAATGCAGCCGCCTGGTATGAGCTCGATGGCGGAGCTTACAATACCGAACACCGCGAAATGGCGGTGCGATCGGAGGAGACTGTTCTTTCGCTGATCCGTTCCGGCAAGTCGGCGGATCTTGACGCGGACAACGCAACGGCGCTCGTTATCACGCTTTCCACTGATCTCGCGACGGACAAGGGCGATCCGCAGGGCGCGATGGCGGAATGCCAAAAGCCGGGCGCCACAATTAGCGGGCTGGATTGCGGCATTACTTATAGGATCGGTTACGCGCTTGACGATCACGACATCGCCGAGGCCAGAAGGCTGCTCGCCTTGCTTCCGGTCCGTAATCGCAACGGATCGTTGAACGCGGATCACCTCGATGCGGGCGCCCGCATCGCAACTGCCGAGGAGAATTGGCTGGCAGAAATCGAATTGTCGCGCAAAGCCGAAGAAGCGTATCGTAGCGCCCCCCAACCTGGCGTGGCGTGTTCGCACCCAACTCTGGCCGGCCAGGGCCGTTGCAATGGCACGCAACGGTGACGTCAAAAGCGCCGAGTCTCTTGTCGCGCTGACAGCCATCGACTGCGACGATTGCGTGGAAGCGCGCGCCATGGTCGCCGCAGAAAAGCACGATTGGGCGACCATGCGGCACTGGTACGCGCTCGTGTCGGCGCGAACCCCTTCCATTCCCTATTTCGATTCCAGTTGGGGAGAGGCGCTGTTGCGCAAAGGCGATCTCGATGCTGCGATCGCGAAGTTCGCATCCGTCAATCGGAAAGGGCCACACTTCGCCGATCCGCTGGAGATGTGGGGCGAGGCGTTGATCGCCAAGAACCGCTCCGATCTCGCGCTGACCAAGTTCGAGGAAGCCGACAAATACGCGCCCAACTGGGGACGCCTGCATCTGAAATGGGGTGAAGCGCTCTACTGGTCCGGCGACAAGACCGGCGCACAAAAACAATTTGCCATCGCCCGCACGCTCGATCTCACGCCACCCGAGAAGTCGCAACTCGCGCGCATGAGAGGTGTGCATGGCTGACAATATCGAGCGAGGTGAAGCCTCTTCCGATCTGGCGGCGTTGCAGATCGCAATGCCTTCTGCGTCAGCGGAAGCGCGCGAATATTTGCGCAAGCAAAGCAAGCTCGCCGATTTGCAGATCGACACGCTCCAGAAGAAAGACGAATTCGAGCTCTCGCATCTGCGCTTTCAACGCTTCAGCGACTACGCGCGGTTTGCGCTGGAGATCGCCGCTTTTCTCGTCGTGCTGCTGATTGTTTGCGGCCTCGGCACCATGGTCTGGAACGCGGCCCACGATCATGATCTTGTCGCCGATGCGTTCTCGGTGCCACCCGATATCGCACAATCGGGCATGACCGGCGCGGTGCTGGCGGGTCGGGTACTCGACCGCTTCGGCGCCATGCAATCGGGCACCATCGCCACAACGCAGGCCGCGGACTCTTATCACAGCGGCAGCAGCGAAGAGGTCCGTGTCGAGATTCCCGACACCGGAATCTCCATTGGCGAGTTGAACCGCTACCTGTGCGAATGGCTCGGTAACGAAACCCATGTCGGCGGCGATCTTGTGCATACGGCCAAGGGTCTGGCGCTGACGCTGCGTTACGGCGGCCAGCCCGGCACGACATTTGTCGGCACCAATCTCGACACACTGGTGCGCAAATCGGCGGAGCACCTGTTCGCCGCCGCCCGGCCGTTGCGCTTTGCTGAATATCTGAAGCAGAGCGGCCGCACCGCCGAGGCGCTGGCCATCATCGTGCCGCTGACCGTTGCCGGCGCCGATAAGGAGCGCGCGCTGGCCTATGCCGATTGGGCCAGTGTGCTTCTCGCCCAGGGCGATTTCGCTGGCGCACTAAAAAAGGGCCGTCAGGCGGTGCAGCTTGATCCGGACAATCCCACCGCTCGGGGTTGGCTGCAAACCGCAGAAGATTTGTTGGGTCATATGGAGGCGTCGCGCAACGACGCCGCCGCCGACATCGCGCCGTGGCGCGGTCCGGATTCCGCCATGTTCGATCCCACGCTGGTGGAAGGTGGCCCGCTGGCGTTTACGGCTTATGAGGAAGAGGCCGAGGGCGATTTCGCGGCCGCCGTGCCGAATCTCGCACAAGCCACACGGGTAGAGCCGCAGTGGATTTCCACAGCCAATCAGGTGGCGGACCTCGCATCCGCGCACGATATCGCCGCTGCGCGCGCCTTGGCCGCGTCAATTCCCGCCTTACGCGCCGGCGGAAAGCCCAATCCGGACCTGCCGGAGGTGCGCATGGATATCGCATTCATGCAGAAAGATTGGCCCATAGCGGTCATGGCTGCAAAGGCGGAAGAGGCGATTGAACGCACTGTGCCGAGCGGAGCCTCCTATTTTCGTACCTATCTGCGGACGCTGCTGGCGGTCGCGCTGGCGCGCAGCGGCAATATCGCCGCGGCCGAGGCGCTGATGGCCAATATCTCAATAGACAACGACCGCGCCCTGTGCGCGCGCGGCCAAATTGCGGCGGCGAAGCACGACTGGGCCGCAGCCGCGCGCTGGTTCGCCATCGTCTCCGCGCGCACAGCGCATGTCCCGTTCGCGGATACCGATTGGGGAGACATGCTCCTGCACAAAGGCGATTACAACGGCGCCATTGCGAAGTTCAAAGAAGCCAACAAAAAAGGCCCGCACTTCGCCGATCCGCTGGAGATGTGGGGCGAGGCGCTGATCGCCAAGAACCGCTCCGATCTGGCGCTGGCGAAATTTGCGGAGGCCGACAAATACGCGCCCAACTGGGGACGCCTGCATCTGAAATGGGGCGAGGCGCTGTGGTGGTCGGGCGATCACGACGGCGCGCAAAAGCAGTTCGCCATCGCACACGCGCTCGACCTCACGCCGTCCGAAAAATCCGAGCTCAGGAAGGTTTCGCATGGCTGACGAACACGACGACCATCCGGAGACGCCCGATATGGTGGCCGCCATTGCGCTCGGCGCGGCCAGCCGGGAAAAGGCCGACGCATTTCTGGAAGAACAGACGGTCCTTGCGCGCTTACAGGCCGAGGATCTGCGCCGCGAAGACAAGTTGCGCCATTGGTCGCTTATCGTCCATCACATCAGCGACGTGTTGAAACTCACATTTGAGTTTTCAATCGCCACCATCCTGCTCGGGCTCGTGGTGCTGGCTGTCGCCACAGTGTGGAACGCAGCCCACGACAACGCTCTTATCATCGAAGCGTTCAGCGTTCCACAAGGCATGGCGGCGCGGGGACTGACCGGCAAGGCGATCTCAGCACAGTTGCAGGAAAAGCTCGCCGCGCTGCAGGATGCTACCGACAGCGCGCGGCCCGCCGATTCCTATTCCAATAATTGGGGCGACAATATCGAGGTCCAGATTCCCGATACCGGCGTATCGGTCACGCAGCTTTACCAGCTTCTGGTCGGCTGGCTCGGTCATCAAACGCGTATCACCGGCAATGTCTGGCGCAACGGCACCGCCGTCTCTATTGCCGCGCGCAGCGGGGCCGACGGCGTGGCGATAGTCACCGGCCAAGAAGCGGATTTTCCCGCGCTGCTGCAAAAGACGGCGGAAAAAATCTATGCCGCCACCCAGCCCTATCGCTACGCGGTCTATCTCGACGACAACGGACACAGCGCGCAGGCCCAGGTCATTCGGCAGCGTCTGGTGAATATTCCAAGCGAGCGCGCCTGGGCTCTGAACGCCATGGGGCTCGATGCGGCTACGCATAGTGACCCACGACACGCGGCACATTTTTTCCGGGCGGCGCTGGCAGCGGAACCGCATTTCCTGCTTGCCGAGATTGACCTTGCGGCCGATCTTTATTTCACCGGTCAGGATGAAAAGGCCCTAGCCGAGGGCCGCTCCATTCTAGCCGATCTTCCGAATGCGCGGGGCGAAATCAGCGAAAGAGCAAGGCGCATACTGTTTCCCGGCAGCGCGGCTTCTGTCGACGACATGCTGGGCGATTACGCTGGCGCCGTCGCCGAAGCTCGAACCACTGAAACCTTGCCGGACTATTTCAACAATGTCGAATTCGGCCGGCAAGAGGAATTGCAATCCCTCGGCGCATCGCACGATGCGCGGGCATTTGCGGAGCGCAAGCGCGTCCTTCCGCTCCCCGGACGCACTGATGCTGCTTCCCGGCTGGAGGCCACGGCCGTGGGCGAATTCGCGCTGGGGCAATGGAAAATGGCGCAGCAGGATCTCGCTGCCGCGCATGCGAAACTGACTCCGGGGGACAATAGCTGGACATCCCCGCGGACTACCGCCTTGCTTGCCGGCATCGAAGCCGAACAGGGCGATGTCGCCGATGCCCGCGCGCTGATCCAGAAAACGCCAGAAGATTGTCTGCCCTGCGTTCTGGCGCGGGCGCAGATCGAGTGGCTGGCCGGCAATCCCGCGGCCGCCACGCATTGGTACGCGATAGCGGTGCGGCAAGCCCCGTCGCTGCCTGCCCCGTTGTATCATTGGGGGCAGATGCTGTTGCGCGAGGGCCACTTCGATGGCGCGATCGCGAAGTTCGCATCCGCCAATCGGAAAGGCCCACACTTCGCCGATCCGCTGGAGATGTGGGGCGAAGCGCTGATCCGAAAGAACCGCTCCGATATGGCGCTGGCGAAATTTGCGGAGGCCAACAAATACGCCCCCAACTGGGGCCGCCTGCATCTGAAATGGGGCGAGGCGCTCTACTGGTCCGGCGACAAGACAGGTGCGCAAAAACAATTCGCGACTGCGCGCACACTCTTCCTCACCCCGTCCGAAAAGTCCGAACTGGCGCGGGTGACGTATGGCAAGTGATATGGAAAGAAAGGCAGCGATCAAATCGGGCGAACTGGGCGCGGCAGAAAGCATCGCGCTGGCGGGTGCAAGCCGCGCAAAGACCGATGCCTATCTCGATGAGCAGACCCGCCTTGCGCGACTTCAGGCTGAAAACCTGATCGATCAAAACGCTTACGAGCTTTCCCATCTACGTTGGCGCCGCTTCAACGATCAGATTTCTGGCGCGCTGCGCATCATCGCAGTGATCTTCGGCGTTCTTTTGCTCCTCGGGCTGGCCACTGTTTTGTGGCGCGCGCACGAGGCCGACGGGCTTGTTGTCGGTGCCTTTTCGGTTCCGCCGGATTTGCTTCAGGCGGGGATGAGCGGAGGGGTCGTCGCCGACGACCTGACACAGAAGCTCGCCACAATCCGCCGGATCGGCAACGGCCAGTCGTTTGATCAGACCAGCGATGTGCAGAGCGATCTCGGCGATGAATTCAAGGTGCAGATTCCGGAAACTGGGATTTCCCTGTCCGAGGCCTGGCGGGCGCTCAAATCATGGCTGGGTCACGAACATGCGATGTCCGGAAATGTGCGCGATCTGGGCGATGGGCGCGTTGCGTTGACCGTCTCCTATGACGGCGCCGGTACTGCGTCCTTCACGGGCGCCAAGACGAATCTCGGCGCCTTGGAGCAGCGCGCGGGCGAATATGTTTTTTCACTCTATTCCCCCAACAACTATGTCTTCTACCTGCAGGACCAAGGCCATTTGCGCGAAGCCTTGGCCCTAGAGGAGCGTTGGTCCGGTCGCCTCGGTATCGGTTTTCTCTCGCTGACCGGCAACACGCTTCGATATCTCGGAAAGCCCCGGCTTGCCATCGCGCGCGAGCGATATGTGCTGGCGGTTGCCGGCGATAATCCGATGCCCCGCTGGGAAATCCTGAACGCGAGCGAAGAACTTGGCGATACGGAATCGACGTTGACCACCGCTCGCAAGCTGCAGACCTATCCCGCCGCGGCTTTCCCCCCTTCCTTCTCGAAGAGCAGCATCGAGGCCGTCCTCCGCGATGCGCGTCAGGCGGAAGAGTTGGCCCTCGGCGATTTTTCAGCGGCCCAAGGCGAGGATTTCTGCCTGGACTGCGACCCGGCCGAACGGCTGCTTGCGCGGGCCGCGCTCGATGCGCGGTTGCACGATGTACAACGAAGCCGGGGGGAGATCGCACTCGCCCGGGATTCCGGCCGTCTGTCTGCCGAGCGATTGGGCCACGCACGCGAAAGGCTCGCCGAAGCCGAGGGCGAGTGGACGGGCGCCGTGCACGCAGCCGGCCAGTACGTCTCCGCGCTGACCGATACGCAGGGCGTCGACTCCCGCATCGATGCGGTGCTGGCGCGCACCGAAGCGATGCCTCTTCGGGCGCGAGCGCTCGCCCATACCGGCGATTTCGCCGGCGCTCATGCCCAGATCGATAAGACGCCCGGCGATTGCGATTTGTGCCTGCGCGTGCGGGGTGAAATCGATGCGCTGCAAAAGAACGATGTGGGCGCGGGGTACTGGTTCGCACGCGCGGTAAAGCAGGCGCCCGATATCCCGTTCGCTTACGCAGATTGGGGCGAGATGCTTTTGCACGAAGGCAAATATGACGATGCCATCGCGAAATTTGAAGCTGCCAACCGGAAAGGTCCGCATTTCGCCGATCCGCTGGAGATGTGGGGTGAGGCGCTGATTGCCAAGGATCGCTCCGACCTTGCGCTCGCGAAATTCGCGGAAGCCGGCAAATACGTACCCAACTGGGGACGGCTGCATTTGAAGTGGGGCGAGGCGTTGCTGTGGTCCGGCGACAAATCCGGCGCACAAAAACAATTTGCCATCGCCGCCCATCTCGACCTCACGCGGTCTGAAAAATCCGAACTCGCGAAAGAGCGCGGCCATGGCTGATGAATTTGATGGCGCGCAAAAGCCGGAATCCGGCGGAGCAACCGATCCGTTTGCTGCGCAAATCGCCATGGCGGCATCCGGGGCTGCCGCCCAAGAAGAAGCGCGCGAATACCTGAAACGGCAATCGATCGTCGCCGAAAAGCAAAGCAGGCTTCTCGATCTTCAGATCGAGAACATGCGCGACGTGGACAAGTATGAGATTTCCCATCTGCGCTGGCGGCGACTGAACGATCAGCTCAGGGGTGCGATGCAACTCATGCTCGTTGCCATCGGTGCGCTCATCGTTGTCGCCATCGCCGCCGCACTGTGGAGCGCGAGCCAGGCGAACGGCATCGTCGTGGATGAATTCTCCGTCCCGTCGCAGTTCGCGCAAAACGGCATCGGCGGCGATGTCGTCGCCGGAGATATGACGAACAAGCTCCACGCAATCGGAAACATTGCGAACGGCAATTCCCTCGATACCTCCGCGCAGGTGCGCAACGACCGCAACAGCATCACGGTCGAAATCCCGGATACAGGCGTCTCGCTCGCCGAAGCTTGGCGCTATCTGAGGCTGTGGCTGGGGCATGAACGCCATATGAGCGGCTCCCTGCGTCTGGCAGGCGGAAACAGAATCGCTTTGACCGTTGCGCTCGACGGTGCTCCCGCCATCGTGCTCGAAGGGCCGCTCGCCGATCTCGACAAGCTGGAGCAGCAGGCGGCGGAGCGTGTTTTCGCGGCGGTCGATCCCATCAACGATGTGCTTTATCTAGAAGTATCCGGCCGGACGGACGACGCGATGGCGCAGGCAGCCAGGGCGCCCCAACAAGTGGCCGCACCCATATATCGTGCCGTTGCCTACTCGCTATGGGCTTTTGAAACACGACGGCTCACCGGAAATCTGGCTTTGGCACGCCAGCGCATCGCACTGGCCATCGCGACGGACCCCAAGGTCGCGCCCGCACATATAGAAATTGTCCGGGAGGCGAGCGTCCTTGGCCATGACGAAGAGGAGCTTCAGGCCGCACGCTCGCTTGCGCATTTCCGACGCCAAGATCAGCCGCTCTCCATGCGGGGCAGAGGCTTCGATGAAATCGAGTATGAAGCAGGAAGCGCGCGCGATACCGAAACCGGCGACTTTCAGGCTGCGGCTGGATTGGTCTGCGGGGACCTGCACCCGGCGGCCATGGCACTTTGCGCTCTATACGCGGCACGCAGCCGTGACGCAGCGCGCGGCCGTGTTCTCCTTGTCCGCGCCCAAGCCGGGGGCGAATCGGATGAGGCAGCGATCGCCCTCGCGCGGTATTATGTCGATGCCGACATAGGCGCGTGGCTGGCCGCAGTCGCGGATGCGCGCCAATACCTGTCGGTCGAAAAGACACAACCCCGGCAGAGTGCAAAATTGAGCGATCTGGAGGCTCGAACGAGAACCTTGCCGTTGCTGGCCGTGGCGACGGCGGAAACCGGTGATATGGCGGGTGCAAAGGCGCTGATCGCAAAAGCCCCGCCCGATTGCGACGCGTGTGTCCGCGCCCGCGGCCGAATTGCGGCCATCGCGCATGATTGGACCGCAGCAGCTCATTGGTTCGCGGTGGTGAGCGCGCGTTCTCCAGACATTCCATTCGCCGATTCGGATTGGGGCCAGATGCTTCTTCGTAAAGGCGACTTCGACGGCGCGATCGCGAAGTTCGCATCCGCCAATCGGAAAGGCGCACACTTCGCCGATCCGCTGGAATATTGGGGCGAGGCGCTGATCGCCAAGAACCGCTCCGATCTGGCGCTGGCAAAGTTCGCAGAGGCGAACAAGTACGCACCGAATTGGGGACGCCTGCATCTGAAATGGGGTGAAGCGCTGTTGTGGATCGGCGACAAGGCGGGCGCGGCCAAGCAATTCGCCGTCGCTGCCCATCTCGATCTCACGCCGTCCGAAAAATCTGAACTGGCGCGGGTGTCGCATGGCTGAAGAGTCCGAAGATGCGCAAAAGCAGGAATCCAGTGGAGCGCCCGATCCGCTTGCTGCGCAGCTTGCATTGGCAGCAAGTGGGCTCGCGCCGGAAGAAGCGCGCGAATACCTGAAACGGCAATCGACCGTCGCCGAAAAACAGAGCAGGCTTCTCGATCTCCAGATCGAGAACATGCGCGATGTGGACAAATACGAACTCTCCCATCTGCGTTGGCGCCGCTTCAACGACCAGATGAGGGGCGCGTTGCAGATCATGCTCGTGCTGGTGGGCGCGCTGATCGTTCTGGGGATTGGCGCGCTCGTCTGGCAGGCCCATGAGGCGCGCGGGCTGGTGGCCGAACCGTTCAGGACGCCAGCGGATTTCGCGGCGCGGGGGCTCGACGGCACGGTGCTGGCACAGCAGCTCCTAGACCGGCTCGACGCGCTGATCGACCGATCCAACGCCTACAATTTGCGC
>JAFECN010000355.1 GCA_018242145.1 Pseudomonadota bacterium | reverse complement strand
TACAGGGGAACAGGTGCAGGCGCCATGCCCGTTTTATGACGGGCTGGCGCCAAATCGAGAGTTAGGATTGTTAAGGCTGTCTAGGCCGCAAGTTTCTTTGCGATCATGCGCTTAAGGCGCAAAGCTTTCACGGAGAGTGAAGCGTCCCGGGCCTTCATCAGGAACGCATCGATGCCGCCATTGCGGTCCACCGTGCGCAGCGCGTTCATGCTGACCTTCAGGCGATAGGAATTGCCCAGCGCCTCGCTGGCGAAGGAGATCGTCTGCAGATTGGGGCGGAAGATCTTCTTGGTCTTGTTGTTGGCGTGGCTGACATTGTTGCCAACCAACAGGCCTTTTCCGGTCAATTCGCAGCGGCGCGACATAGGCTTAGGTCCCACAGAGTCTTGAAAAGAGGCGCCCTCATAAGGGCAGGACCGGCCCCCCGTCAAGGCTTTGGCTCAGGCCGGAATCCAGCAGCTATAGCTGTATTGATAGGAGCCGGGATCGGTCTGGGTTCCCTGATCCAGATTGCAGAACCGGCCCGTGGTGGCGAACCAGCCCTGCGCCGCGGCGCGATATTCGGATGGGGGCATCACGCCCACCGGATGGCGCTTGTCCGCGATGGTCCCCATGCCGGTCAGGCGCGGGTCGATTGCGGTGATCTCAAGCGTGCCCGTGCCGCGGTCGTCGGCCACCCGCCAGCTATTGCCATTATAGGTGAAGGGTTTTCCGGGCGGCAGATCGTCCGATCCTCCGAAACAATTGCAGACGCCGCACCCCGCAAGCAGGGTCAGCGCGGCCAATGCCGCTCCCCGAACCAACCGCGCCATGCCCATCATGGAAACAAACCCCGCAAGAGAATCCCGTCCGGCGGAGACTGTCACTTTCGCGCGCCGATTGCACCCGTCAGATGACGGGCCAGATGTCCAGAACGCCGAACAGCATCCGCACGTCCCCGTCCGCGCCCAAGGGCGCAATGAACACTTCCTGCTTCAGGTGGCGCAGATTGTTATAGGCAACGCGGCTCGTGGCGGCGAGCGGCATCCTGCTCCGGCGCACTTCGTCCAGGATCACGCGCCAGCGCGCGGCGGTCTCCGGCGGCAGCACGCTCTGGATGAACTGCCCGGTCATCGGGCCGAAGATCTCCTCCATCTTCCCGCCGGCGATGCGAACGAAGTAGTCCTCGCCGCCGCCCGGAATCGGCAGGGCTTCCATAAGCCCGACGTGCGGCAGGAATTCGCGCAGGTCGCGCGGCGCGATGTCCGCGCGCGTGGGCATCGGCCTGTCGCCGCGCAGCGCGCGCCAATAGTCGCGGCCCTTGATCACGGGCGCGCGCGTCAGGTGATCGAGGGTACGGTCGATATGCACTGGCGGCATACCGTCCGACAGGGAAAAGAGCCCGTCGTCAGGGGGACACATCGCACAAACCAATCGCTGCAAAAGGCAATCGAACCCGATGGGTGACCCTGAGCGTCACACGCCGACCTCATGCTGCGCCCGAGCGCCTTTGTCATGAATCGTACGTTTCGATATGCGCGCCTGATAGGAACAGCGTGCCGCCGGGTCAAGCGGCAAGTATGTGGCGAAAAAGCGCGCGTGCCGCCGTATAGGGCAACGACGTGCCGGCAACGACCGCGGCTTCCAGTTTTTTGGCCTCTTTGCCCAGCCTTTCGCTGCCGAGAATCTGCTCGGATAAAACGGTCTGCAATTCGCTCCAGAACCAGCGGCGGGCCTGTTCCTGGCGCAGCCGTTTCAAATGTCCGTGTTTTATCAGCTTATCGTGTAAACCCTTCATCGCGGCCCAGGCTTCCGCGATCCCGCTTCCTTCGACGGACGATATCTGCATCACCTCCGGCGGAAGCCCCGGATATTTCGGGCGCATGAGGCGCAAGGCATTACGGTAATCGGCCGCCGCGCGGGTCGCCGCGGCTTTCAGATCGCCGTCGGATTTGGTGACTAGCGCAAGATCGGCAAGCTCCATCACGCCGCGCTTGATGCCCTGCAGATCGTCGCCGCCGCCCGGCGCCAGCAACAGCACGAAGAGATCGACCATTTCGGATGCGGCCGTTTCCGATTGCCCGACGCCGACCGTCTCCACGATCACCACATCGAAGCCCGCCGCTTCCGCCAGCAGCATCGCCTCGCGCGTGCGCCGCGCGACACCACCCAAGGTGGTGCCCGCGGGCGATGGACGAATAAAGGCGTTGGGATCGCGCGCGAGCTTTTCCATGCGCGTCTTGTCGCCGAGAATGGAACCGCCGGAGCGGCGCGACGACGGATCGACCGCCAGCACCGCAACCTTGTGACCCTGCCCCGTCAGATAAGTTCCAAAAGCTTCGATGAACGTCGACTTGCCCGCGCCGGGCGCGCCGGAAATTCCCAGCCGGATCGCGCGGCCCGCATGCGGCAGAACCGCGGCGAGCAGGCTTTCCGCCTTTTCACGATCCGCGGGCTTCGTGGATTCCACCAGCGTGATCGCGCGGGCCAGCGCGCGCCTGTCGCCGCCCAGAAGCGCCCCATCCGCGCCGTTTTTTACCGCTCGCTCCGTCATAATTGGACCATCATGGCAAGAACAATTATCTCTATGGCAGCCCTGATGGCGCCCCAAACCCAATCGGAATCGTATCCGGAGTAGCCTATGACGGAAGTCCGCTTGCGCCGAGTTCTCTTTGCCGCCCTTGCCGCGGGTTTCATGGCCGCGCCCGCCTTCGCCGCAGACGACGCCAGCGGCCTGCAGGTCGGCTACGCCATCGCGTTCTGGGGCATTCCCTTCGGCCATACGCATTACGACGGCAAGGTCTCGCCGCAAACCTATTCGGCGAAGATGCATTTCGAGACCAGCGGAGTCGTCTCCCTGTTCTGGAAGTCGAAGATCGACGCGACGGTGAACGGCCGGATCGGCGAGCACACGATCGCGCCCGCGGTTTACGATTCTTATTCGCAGGACCGCGACAAGCCGGTGCAGCGCGTGAAAGTGACGTTCGACAGATCGGTTCCCGAAACGCTCGCGCAGCCGCCCTACAACACCACCAAATATCCGGTCAGCGACGAGCAGAAGAAAGGCGCGCTCGATCCGATGAGCGCGATCACCGCGATCCTGTCGGGCGTGCGCGCGACCGACAAGAATCCCTGCGGCACCGGCGTGCAGGTGTTCGACGGCCGCCGCCGCTACGACGTGAGCTTCACCT
>JAFECN010000354.1 GCA_018242145.1 Pseudomonadota bacterium | reverse complement strand
ATCGCCAATGGCTGATGTTCACCAAGATCACCGCGCCGATGGCGCGCGTGGAAGACCGCACCATCGCCGGACGCGGCGGGGCGATTCCGGTTCGCATCTATTGGCCCAGGGCGGACGGCAAGCTGCCCGTTCTGGTCTATAGCCACGGCGGCGGCTGGATCTTCTCCAGCATCGCCGCCGAGGATCGCGTCACGCGCCTGATCGCCAATGCGGCGAAGGTGATCGTCATCTCCGTCAATTACCGCCTCGCGCCGGAGCATCCCTATCCCGCCGCGAGCGACGACAGCGAAGACGTGTTCCTGTGGGCGCGCGCGCATGCGGCGTCGCTGGGCGGCGATGCGGCGAAGATCGGCGTGGGCGGCGACAGCGCGGGCGGGCATGCCGCCATCAATGTCGCGCAGCGCCAGATCGCCGCGCACAGGCCCGGCCCCGCCGCGATGCTTCTGTTCTATCCGGGCGCGGGCATGCCGCAGCATGATCGTGCCTACAAACTGTTCGGCGAAGGCTATGGCCTCGATGCCGCGTTCATCGACTTCATCCTGCCGCGCGCGTTTCCGGGCCATGCGCCCGGCAGCCGCGATTTCGACGGCTTCATGAGTCCGGTGGATGCGAAGAGCCTGAAAGGCATGCCGCCCGCGGTGATCGCGACGGACGGATTCGACATCCTGCGCGATGTGGGCCGCCGTTTCGCGGACCGCCTGAAAGCGGAGGGCGTGACGGTGCGTTACACGAACTATCCCACGCTGGCGCACAGCTTCCTGCAATTCTCCGCCGTGGTGAAGGATGCCGACACCGCATCGACGCAATCCGCGGAACAATTCGGAGAGCTTATTCGCGCATCTGCGCCGGCATCGGCGCGATGAACGGCGCGATGAACGGCGCGATGAACGGCGCGCCGCTTTCCGCCACGCATACGCAGGGCATCGCGGGGCTTGCCCGCACGCGCGACGGCCGCGACCTCTTCTACATGCAGCTTGCGGGCCCGGCGGGAAATTCCGCGCCCACGGTGGTGCTGGAATCCGGCATGGCGGCATCGCGGTCCTATTGGGCGCCGGTGCAGACGCGAGTCGCCGAACATGCGCGCGTGGTGGTGTATGACCGCTCCGGACTGGGGCGCAGCCCCGCCGATCCCTTGCCGCGCTCCATTGCACGCATGAGCGCCGATCTCAACGATCTGCTCGATCATCTGGGCGGCGGCCGTTTCGTTCTGGTGGGACACAGTGGCGGCGGCCCCATCGTGCGCGCCGCCGCCGCGGAGCGCCCGGAGCGCATCGCCGGGCTGGTTCTGGTGGATGCGACGGACGAAGCCTGCGGCCTGCTCTTCCGGCCATCCTTCCGCCGCTTCGAGAAGATCGTGCAATGGGCGAGCCTGCAGCTTGCGCGGTTGGGCCTGCTGGCATCGCTCTATCGCCAGCATCTGGGCGTTCTGCCCGCCGATGCCGAAGACGATTTCCGCAAGGAAGGTTTCACCGTTGCCGCCATGCACACGCGCGGCGCCGAATTGACGGGGCTTGTGACCGCGATGAATGCCTGGCGCGGGCAATCGCCCGTGCTGCCCGATGTGCCGGTGATGGTGATCTCCGGCGCGCAGAGCGATGGCGGCATGAGCGCGCGCATCCGCGCCGCCGCCAATGCGTCACACGCTTATCGCGCCGCGCAATCGTCGCGCAGCCGCCATGTGATCGCGCAGAACTCCGGCCACTTCATCCCCCTGACCGAACCGAATCTGGTTGCCGCGGAGATCTTGCGGCTGCTTTAGCGCCACCCGCGCGCGGCACAAACGCCCTTGTCATGGCCCGCCGGAGTGCGGGCCACCCAGGTGACGTCTTCTCGAATCTCGCAAAAAAGAACGCGGGGTCTGCGTTTCACCTTCTACAGCTTGCCGCTTTCAACTGGGTGGCCCGCACTCCGGCGGGCCATGACAGTTATGACTGTGGCAGGCAAGCGGAACGCAACGATCATTATTCCAGCGGCTCCACGCCTTTGAACGGTTCGTGCGCGCTGAAAGACGGCTGCGTGAACCAGCGCGGGCCGTTCTCGGTCATATAGAAGTGATCCTCCAGCCGGATGCCCATTTTGCCGGGCACCACGATCATCGGCTCGTTGGAGAAGCACATGCCGGGGGCGAGTGGGGTCATGTCGCCGCGCACCAGATTCGGCGATTCATGCACGTCCATGCCGATGCCATGGCCGGTGCGGTGCGGCAGGCCGGGCATGCTGTAATCGGGGCCGAAGCCTTCCGTTCCCATCGAGGCGCGCGCGGCATCATCGACGCTTGAACATGGGGCGCCGAGTTTGGCGGCCTCGAACGCGGCGGCTTGCGCGCGCTTCTCCGCTTCCCACACGCGCACATATTCGTTCGAGGGCGGCGCGCCGAACACATAAGAGCGGGTGATGTCGGAATTGTAGCCGTCGAAGCTGGTGCCGGTGTCGATAAGGACGGCATCGCCTTCTTTCAATACACGATCGGTTTCGCCGCCATGCGGCAGCGAGGTGTCTTCGCCGAAGGAGACGATGCAGAAGATGTTGCCGCTGCCGCCAAGCTTGCGATGCTCCGAGTCGATGAACTTCTCCACCTCGCTGGCGCGCATGCCGGCTTTCAGATGCTTCCAGGCGCGGCGCTGCACTTCGAGGGTGACAGTCTTGGCGTGCTGCATCAGCGCCAGCTCGGTCTTGGATTTGATGCGGCGGATCGCATTGATCAGCGGACCGGCGCTGATAAGACGCTCGTCGCCGAACACGCCGCGCAGGCCGAGGAAGGTGAACAGCGCCACCTGGTCGTCCACAGCGAGCTTGCCGCTTGGCAGGCGGCTCTTGATGAGCGCGTAGGGGCTTTCCTCTTCCTGCCAGACATGGATATCGCCCTCGATACCAATGACTTGCGCCACCTTGTCCTTCTCGAAACCGGGCGTGATGTATTCGACCGTGCCGTTCTTGTGGATCAACGCGCCGGTGAACCGCTCCGACGGATGCCAGGAGAATCCGGTGAAATAACGCAAGCTGGTCGTTGGTCCGATGAGCGTGGCGGCAACGCCCGCCGCCTCCATCTGCGCGCAGAGTTTGGCGATGCGCTCCTTGCGTTCGGCTTTGGTGATCGCGGGCGGCATGGAGAGTTTGGGCATCTTGAGCTCCAAAAAAAAATTCACGCAGAGGCGCAGAGCCGCAGAGAATGAACGGCCTGAGCATACATGCGCCAAAAGTTCATTGGCGCGCAACGCGCGCCGGTCCTTTTCTTCTCTGCGGCTCTGCGCCTCTGCGTGAGAACTACCGGCTCATCAGTTGGTACGGCCCGCCCTTTTCGATGCTGCGCTTGTAGGCGGGGCGGGCGTGGAGGGCATCGCGGTAGCGGACGAGGTTCTTGTAGGGCTCCAACCGCGCGCCAGCGGCTTCGCAGACGAAGATCAGCATGATGTCCGCACCGCTCAACGTGTTGGCGACGAAGAAATCGCTACTGCCGAGCGCGGTGTTCATATAGGAGAGATGGTTGTCGACTTCGCTGTCCACGCGCGGTTTCAGCGGCGCGGCGTTGTCGCCCAGCATCGAGGTATAAAGCGCCAACATGAGCGGCAGCATCGCCGAGCCTTCGGCGAAGTGCATCCACTCGATGTATTGCCAATAGTCTTTCGTGCCGGGCTTCGGCTTCAGCTTGCCGTTGCCATAGGTATCGATGATGTATTCGACCTCGGCGCCGGACTCCGCGATCTTGATGCCGTTGTCCTCGATCACCGGCGACTTGCCGAGCGGATGCACCTGTTTCAATTCCGGCGGCGCCAGCGGCACCGGCGTCATGCGCTGATACTTCACGATCTCATACGGCACGCCGAGTTCTTCGAGCAGCCAGAGAATGCGCTGCGAGCGCGAATTGTTGAGGTGGTGAAGTTTGAGCATGGTGCATTTCCTTTTCGGTGACTTATCTGGCGTCCCGCCACATCGGCCAGATCTTCGGGCCACCGGGGACCTGCATCTCGCCCGTCACCTTAAATCCGAAGCTCTGGTAGATCGGGATGTTCGTGTCCTTGCTCGATTCCAGATAGCAGGGCATGTGCGCGGCGTCGGCCATCGCGAGGGTGTGGCGCATGATGACGCCGCCATAGCCTTTGCCCTGAAACTGCGGATCGGTGCCGATGGTCTGCAGATACCAGTGCGGCGTGTGCGGGTGCGCCTTCTCCATCATGTCCAGCGTGCCGAGCACGCGCCCGATGCTGCCGCCGAAGGTGGAGAGCAGCGCCGGGCCGTTGACGATGTAGGCCCAGAAGGGCACGTCCCATTCGTTCGGCGGGCGCCACAGGGTGACGGACTCGTAATGGGTTGTGGTGAAGCAGGCGCGGTGCGGCAGGCCCAGCTTGAAGAGAATGCCCATCACGGTTTGCAGCTTCTTCAGGCGTTTGGAATCGTCTGGCAGAAAATAGGCGAACACCGGATCGGTATAGAAGGCGCGCGCCAAAGACTGCGACAGCGGCGCGAAATCCGCGCGCGTGGCGTTGCGGACGGAAGTTTCCGGCATTCCCCTCACCCCATGGTGTTGTGAGCGGCACTATAAAGCAGCGCGCTTGCTTGTCATCCGGCGGCGGAGAGTGCGAGGCTTGCGCCCGCTTCGATCCTGAAGGGGGACACATGGCCTTGAAAACGATCCGCGCGCTGGCGTTCTGCTCGGCGGCGCTGGCGATTCCGGCGGCGGCGCAAGCAGCGTCCGCGACCGACACCTATAACGGCATCGTAAAAGCCTATTTCGAAGCGCAGTGGCAGGCGCACCCCGCCAGCGCAACCGCGACGGGCGTGCACCAATACGACAACAGGCTGGACGACGTGTCGGCCGCGGGCGTCGCGAAAGAGATCGCGCGGCTGAAGGACACCGTGGCCAAGCTGCGCGCCATCGACGGCGCCAAGCTTTCGCAAGCGGACCGCGACGACCGCGACGTGCTTCTGGGCGAGATCGACGGACAATTGCTGCAGGACGAGACGCTGCAAAGCTGGAAGCACGACCCCGGCAATTATGTGAACCTGCTCACCTATGCCGCGTTCGGCTTGATGGAGCGCGATTTCGCACCGCTGCCCACGCGCATGAAAGACACCATCGCGCGCGAGACCGCAATGCCCGCGATGCTGGCGGCGGCGAAAACGAATCTCACCGACATGCCGCCGGTCTATATCGACATCGCGCTGGACAATCTGGACGGCGGCATCGCGTTCCTGAGCAAGGATGTGCCCGCCGCGTTCCAGGCTGTGAAGGACCCGGCCCTGCAAAAGCAGCTTGCCGATTCCACCAAGGCCGCGGTGGCGGCGGCGAAGGATTTCAAGGCGTGGCTGGTGGCGCAGAAGCCGAAGGCGCACGGCTCCTTCGTTCTGGGCCGCGCCAATCTGCAGCGGCTTCTGGCCAGCGATCTCGTCGATGTGCCGGTGGAGAAAGTGCTGGCGGCGGGCGAAGCGCAGTTCGCCAAAGACCGCGCCGATTATCTGGCCACCGAAAAGCTGATCGACCCGAAGAACCCGCAACATGCGATGGCGGAGGTGGAAGCCGATCATCCCGACGCCGCGCATCTGATCGAAACCGCGCGCGACGGATTGGTGAAGCTGCAGAAGTTCATCGAGGATCACAAGATCCTCACCCTGCCCTCGCAGCAATTGCCGGTGGTGGCGGAGACACCGCCCTTTGCCCGCGCGGTGATCTTCGGGCAGACCGATGCGCCCGGCGCGCTCGAAACCCACGCGACCAAGGCCTATTACTTCATCACCCCGCCGGAACCGACATGGCCGAAGGCGCGGCAGGAGAAACTGCTCTCCTATTTCAACCGCTCCTTCCTGCAGAACCTTTCGGTGCACGAAGCGCTGCCGGGGCATTTCACGCAGTATCTGTTCCAGCATGCCAATCCGGGCTGGTCGCTGGTGCGCAAGATGGCGCAATCCTACACCACCACCGAAGGCTGGGCGCATTACAGCGAGCAGATGATGATCGAGCAGGGCCTGAGCAAAGGCGATGCGAAGGTGCATCTGACGCAGATCAACGACGCGCTGCTGCGCGATTGCCGCCTGATCGCCTCGATCAAGATGCACACCGGCGCGATGACCTTGCAGCAGGCGACGGATATGTTCCAGCATCAGTGCTTCCAGTCGCCCGCCGTGGCGCCGGGCGAAGCCAAGCGCGGCACCTCCGATCCCGGCTACTACTCCTACACGCTGGGCAAGCTGGAAATCCTGAAACTGCGCGCCGATGCGATGAAGCAGGAAGGCAAGGCCTTCAACCTCACCAAATTCCACGACCAGTTCATGAACTCCGGACTGGTGCCGGTGTCGATCATCCGGCGGGAGATGGGGGTGAAGGGTTCATCGCTTTAGGCGATCTCTCGCCCCAACATCATTGTCATGGCCCGCAAAAGCGGGCCACCCAGTTGAAGCTTGCGAATATTCATCAGTATTTGCCGAATCTCTGCGGCTCTGCGTGCAAAAAAAAATTCACGCAGAGGCGCGGAGTCGCAGAGGAAAAATCTCTGATAACCGCACAGACGGCACCTGGATGGCCCGCCATTCGCGGGCCATGACAGCGGTAGGTGTGAGCGCGCGCGGCGCGAACTTACCGGTTCAACTCCCGCATCGCGCTGTCGAGGCCTTGCAGGGTTAGCGGGAACATGCGGTCGCCGAGGATTTGCTGGATGAGGCCGATGGACGGCGTGTAGTCCCAGTGCTTCATCGCCACCGGATTGAGCCAGACGACGTGTTCGTAGATCTGCGTCACGCGGTCCAGCCACACCGCGCCCGCTTCCTCGTTCCAGTGCTCCACGCTGCCGCCCGGATAGGTGATCTCGTAGGGGGACATCGTGGCGTCGCCGACGAAGATGACTTTGTAGTCGTGCGGGAATTTGTGCAGCACGTCCCAGGTGTTGCTCTTCTCGTTGTGACGGCGGCGGTTGTCCTTCCACACGCTTTCATAGAGGCAGTTGTGGAAGTAGAAGAATTCCATGTGCTTGAATTCGGTCTTCGCCGCGCTGAACAATTCCTCGCAGAGCTTGATATAGGCGTCCATCGAGCCGCCGATGTCGAAGAAGATCAGAACCTTCACCGTGTTGTGCCGCTCGGGCACCAGCTTCAGGTCGAGATAACCCTTGTTCGCGGTGTTCCGAATCGTGCCGTCGAGATCGAGTTCGGTCTCGGCGCCTTCGCGCGCCCATTTGCGCAGGCGGCGCAGCGCCACCTTGATGTTGCGCGTACCGAGTTCAACGGAGTCATCGAGGTTCTTGTATTCGCGCTTGTCCCACACCTTGACCGCTTTGCCGTGGCGGCCCTTGTCTTGGCCGATGCGCACGCCTTCGGGATTGTAGCCGGAATTGCCGAACGGCGAGGTGCCGCCGGAGCCGATCATCTTCGATCCGCCTTCGTGGCGCTTCTTCTGTTCTTCGAGGCGCTCCTTCAGCGTTTCCATGAGCTTTTCCCAGCCGCCCATGGCTTCGATCTGCTTCTTCTCCTCTTCGGAGAGGAATTTCTCGGTGAGCGCCTTCAGCCATTCCTCGGGAATCTGCGCCAGCAGGGTGCCGTCGATGTTCTCCAGCCCCTTGAAGACATGGCCGAACACCTGGTCGAACTTGTCGAGATTGCGCTCGTCCTTCACCAGCGCGGCGCGGGCGAGATAGTAGAAATCGTCGATCTTCAGATCGATGACGTTCTTGTCCAGCGCATCCATCAGCGCCAGATATTCCTTGAGCGTCACCGGAACGCGCGCACTGCGCAGCTCGTCGAAGAATTGAAAGAACATAAGGGCTCACTCGGGTAGCGGTTCGCCCATTCTCCCCCTTCGGGCGGCGGCGCGTAAAGGGCCGATCCGCCCTTATCGCGGCGTCAGCTATTGCGTCAGTGTCGTGCAATAGAGCGGAAAATCGCCTTTGGGCCGCGAATGCTCGATCTGCGCCACGCTGCAATCCACGAGGAAGCCATTGCGATAGACCGTGACCGTGAGACGCGAGGCGGCGGTGCGCCGGTCCACGCTCGCGCGCATCAGCATGGGCGGCGCGTCGGGGCCGCCATTCACCAGCGTCTTGTCGTTTTCCGCCAGCGACATGTCCGAGCCCCAATCGGGCACGAATTTTCGGATGCGGATCGCGCCGGTGCGGCCATTGCCATCGTGATAGAGGCACAGGCCGACGATGTTGGGGGACTTGTCCGAGGGGCCGCGCACATCGTCGAGGCCGAAGGTCTTGAACCGCTCCGGACACAGGACGCCGCTGGCGGCCTGCTTGTAGGAACCGTCCATATTCCGGGTCCAGCCATCGGGGAGATTGGCGATCTTGCTCAACACATTGCTGAGGGGCGTCAGCGGATTGGGGGGCGTTTGGCTGGAATCCTGCGCCAGCGACGGCAGCACGGAAAAGGCCAGAACCGAGGCGACGGCACAGGCGAAACGAACCGGACGCATGAAGAAACCCCAAAGGACCCGCGAGAAGCGCAATCTATCGCGGCGCCGGATGTTTCGCCAGCGCAGGCCGCCCCACAACCGCTTTTAACGATAATTCGCCGTTATGGCGGGCTGCGGGGAACATCCTTGGCGGCCACGCCGAAGGCGGCATTGAGAAACAGCTTCTCGGCCGGCGTATCGCGCGGGTCGGCATATTCCACCGTCACCTCCACCGCCCAGTTGCCGATCTGCGCGCCCGCAAAGAGGGTGCGGTATTCCAGCGACTCGGCGCGCGCGGTGCGATAGGTGCGGGTGTAGATGGACAGCGGCGGCGTTTTCTTGCCGCCGAGCGTTATCGTCTTCTCGCCGATCTTCCTGCCGCCGGTGCCTTCCAGTTCCACGAATTGCGGCGCCAGCGATTCCTTCGGATCGTAAGGGCCGGTGAGCGGCGTCAGCACGATGGTGCCATAGACGCCATCGAGCGCGGCATAGGAGCAGACATCCGATCCCTTCAGCACGTCCTTCTCACCCTGCGCATCACGCTCGAACGGGCCGATGGCGGCAGGACAGACGAAGCCGGAGGCGACATGGATCTTGGCGTAGCCGGGCCCATCCTTGAACGGATCGGCAGCAGGCTGCGCGACGGCGGGCGTGGCGAGGAGGAGGGAAAGAGCGGCGATCGCGAATTTCATATCCCTATACTGTCATGGCCCGCAAAAGCGGGCCACCCAGTTGAAATCCCGTGTTGCCGTTACAGGCCAGCGCGCCAGCGATCTTCTTTTCAACAGAAGTGCATATATCACCTGGGTGGCCCGCTTTTGCGGGCCATGACACCGGTGGGGGACGCCTAATTCCGCGCTTCTCTGCGCGCCAGGAACGCCAGGCGCTCGAACAGGTGCACGTCCTGCTCGTTCTTGAGCAGCGCGCCGTGCAGCGGCGGGATGAGCTTAGTCGGGTCTTTTTCCTTTAAGGCTTCCGGCGGCACATCTTCGTTGAGCAGCAGCTTCAGCCAATCCAGGAGTTCGGAGGTGGACGGCTTCTTCTTCAGGCCGGGCACGTCGCGGATCTGGTAGAAGACGTTGAGCGCTTCCGAAACAAGCTTCTGCTTGATGTCGGGATAATGGACATCGACGATCTTCTGCATCGTGTCGCGGTCGGGGAACTTGATGTAGTGGAAGAAGCAGCGGCGCAAGAAGGCGTCCGGCAATTCCTTCTCGTTGTTCGAGGTGATGAGGATGATCGGGCGTTGCTTGGCCTTGATCGTCTCGCCGGTCTCGTAAACGAAGAATTCCATGCGGTCGAGTTCGAGCAGAAGGTCGTTAGGGAATTCGATGTCGGCCTTGTCGATCTCGTCGATCAGCAGCACCGGGCGCTCCTTCGCCTCGAAGGCTTCCCAGAGCTTGCCCTTCTTGATGTAGTTCTTCACGTCCTTCACGCGCTCGTCGCCAAGCTGGCTGTCGCGCAGGCGCGTCACCGCGTCATATTCGTAGAGGCCCTGCTGCGCCTTGGTGGTGGACTTCACATGCCAGGTGAGGAGCGGCGCCTTCAGCGCGTCGGCCACCTGGAAGGCCAACTCCGTCTTGCCGGTGCCCGGCTCGCCCTTGATGAGCAGGGGGCGCTGCAGCGCGATGGAAGCGTTGACGGCGACGCGCAGGTCTTCGGTCGCGACATAACGGTCTGTGCCTTCGAAACGTTTGGTGGCGGTCATGGAGATCTCGGATTGGAATAGCGTTGCCCGTCACGGTAGGGGGCGGAACTGGCGTTCGCAAGAGCGCGGGTTTTCGACTAGATTTCGCGCATGAACCAGATACGCCCCGCCGCACCCGAAACCCTGCCCGCGCGCCTTTATCGCGATCCCGAACTTTACCAAACGGAAAGGCGCGAAATCTTCGCGCGAAGCTGGCTGCTCATCGCCCATGAAAGCCAGATCGAGAGCGCCAATTCCTATGTGGCGACGAACGCGGCGGGCTTTCCCATCATCGTGGTGCGCGACAAGGACGGCACGATCCGCGCCTTCCACAATGTCTGCCGCCACCGCGCGGGGCCCCTGGCCGATGACGGGCAGGGAAAATGCGAAGGCCAGCTTGTGTGCCGCTATCACGGCTGGCGCTATGCGCTGGATGGGCGGCTGGCAAGCGCGCGCGACTTCGGCCCGGCGGAGGGATTCGATCCGCGCGAATATTCGCTGAAGGGCGTGAAGTGCGAAAGCTGGCGCGGCTTCATCTTCATCAACATGGACGAGACGGCGGGGCCGCTGTCCAAATTCATCGCGCCGCTGATCGCGAAGACGGCGCATCTGCCGCTGGAGAAATTCCGCTTCGAACGGCAGACGACGCACGACATCAAGTGCAACTGGAAAACTTATGTCGAGAATTATCTGGAGGGTTATCACATCCCGCTGGTGCATCCGTTCCTGAACTCGGCGGTGGATGCCAGCAAATACGAAGTGGATGTGTCGGCGCCGGTGATCTTCCATCAGGCGCCGCCGCGCGACGGATCGCCGGTGGGCGGCTTGTGGGCATGGTCGTGGCCGTGCCTGGGCGTGAACGTCTATGCCGACGGCATATTGATGGAGCGCATGTGGCCGGTGGGGCATAATCTGACGCGGCTCGACTACCTCTATTTCTTCCCCGACGATATCGAGCGCGCGGTGATGGAGCGTTCCGTTGCTGCATCGGAGATCACCACGGAAGAAGACCGCAAGATCTGCGAAAGCGTGCAGCGCAATCTCGACGCCGGCATTTATGAAACCGGCCGCCTCTCGCCCAAGCATGAACAGGGCGTGGCCTGGTTCCAGAAAGAAGTGCTGCGCGCCATCGGTTAGGACCACCCATGACCTGGAAGATCATCGCCGCCATTGTCGCATCGGGCATCGTCTCCAGTTTCACCGACTGGTTCTTCATGGGCGTGCTGTTTGGCGACCGTTATCAGAAACATCCCGAGACCTGGTGGCCGCGCTCGGGTCGGGCGGCGGAGCGCGGGGCGATCATGTCGTCCACCGCGCTGGGCTTTGTCACGGCGGCGGCGGTGGCGCTGCTGTGCGAATATGCCGGCGTAGCGAGCATCACCGGCGGGCTGATCGTGGGCGCGCTGGCGGCCGCGGCGGGGCCGCTTGTCACCACCATCACCAACGGCATGTGGATTCGCGTCGATCCCGCCGTCACCTTCGCCCATACGGTCGGCTATATCGTGCGCTTCCTGATCGCGGGAATCGCGGCAGGTATCGCCCTTTCCTGATTCCGCCAAACTTTGCGACAGGCTTGGCGACAAGTCCTGACAGACTCGTGACGCGCGCGTGACGGTTGCGCGCGAGGCTGCCTCTACGGGGGCAAGCATGACCGTCGCACATATCTATACCGTGGCGTTCGAGGGTATCGCGGCGCGCGAAGTGGACGTTCAGGTCCATATCGGCGAGGGCACGCAGGGCATCTTCAATGTCGTGGGCCTGGGCGACAAGGCGGTGGCCGAAAGCCGCGAGCGCGTGCGCGCGGCGCTGACGGCCATCGGCCTTGCCATGCCATTCAAGCGGGTGACGGTGAACCTCGCCCCCGCCGACCTGCCCAAGGAAGGCAGCCATTACGATCTTCCCATCGCACTGGGCTTGCTGGCGGCGATGGGCGTTCTGCCCGCGAGCGAGCTTTCCGGCTATGTCGCGATGGGCGAGCTGTCGCTGGACGCGCAGATCACGCCGGTGGCGGGCGTGCTGCCCGCGGCGCTGGCGGCGAGCGAAGCCGGACGCGGCTTGATCTGCCCCGCAGCCTCGGGACCGGAAGCGGTGTGGGCCGCGGGCGTGGAGATCATCGCCGCGCCGTCGCTCATAGCCATCGTCAATCACATGAAGGGCGCGCAGGTTTTGAATCCCCCGAGCGCGAAGATCGCCGAAGACAAAACCATCATCCCCGACCTGCGCGATGTGAAGGGCCAGGAGACGGCGAAGCGCGCGCTGGAGATCGCGGCGGCGGGCGGACACAACATGCTGATGATCGGGACGCCCGGTTCGGGCAAGTCGATGCTGGCCGCGCGCCTGCCCGGATTGCTGCCGCCGCTGGACGCGCGCGAGGCGCTGGAAATCTCGATGGTGCAATCGCTGGCGGGGCAATTGGCGGAAGGCGCGATCTCGCGGCGGCGGCCGTTCCGCAATCCGCATCATTCCGCGTCAATGGCCGCGCTGGTCGGCGGCGGGCTGCGCGTGAAGCCGGGTGAGGTGTCGCTCGCGCATCTGGGCGTGCTGTTTCTGGACGAGCTGCCGGAGTTTCAGCGCGGCGTTCTGGATTCGCTGCGCCAGCCCATCGAAACGGGCGAAGCCATCGTGGCGCGCGCCAATGCGCATGTGCGCTTTCCGGCGCGCTTTCAGCTTGTCGCCGCGATGAACCCCTGCCGCTGCGGTTACATGAGCGATCCGGCGCAGGCTTGCGCCCGCGCCCCCAAATGCGGCGGCGATTATCAGGCGCGTCTGTCCGGCCCGTTGCTGGACCGGATCGACATCCATGTCGAGGTGAACGCTGTCAGCGCCGCCGACCTGTCGCTGCCGCCGCCGGCGGAAGGCACGGCCAGCGTGGCGGCGCGCGTGGCAAAGGCGCGCGACATCCAGCGTCT
>JAFECN010000353.1 GCA_018242145.1 Pseudomonadota bacterium | reverse complement strand
TGAGAATTTTGGATTCGCGATGTTCCTGAAAGGACCGCACAAGCTCGTGGTCTACGAGGACGATCTGGAGCCCGTTCAGTTCTTTGACATGGACACAGATCCGGCCGAAAACCAAAATATCCTGGCCGACCCGGCCTATTTGCACATCGTGACGGAGCTTATGGATCACTATGTGCGGCCGTTCTTCAAGGTGAAAGCCCAACGCCCGCATGCGGATATCGTGAAGCGGCGAGCAGCACGGGTCACTTTCGGATGACGTCCGGAAAGATCGATAGCCGCGAGAATCTGTTTCAAATTGTGCCGGGCGTAGCTAGCCGCCGCGAAGTTCTCATGCCGGAAATGCAGCGACATGATACCGATTGCCGCGAAATCCATGGCTTGATAGCCTTGGGATTTTGCGCTGCAGCAAACTGTGCGGTCGGTGCCGCAACGCGGAACGAGATTTTCTTGGTCAGTGCGCTGTACCATTTCCCGCTCCCGGTTTCTCGCCTCGTGCTATAATGCGTTCGGGGGGAAGGCATGGCGATTTCGCGGCAGGAGCAGCACAGGCGCAAGGCGCGAAATGCGGTGGCGCATGTTCCGCACACATGGTTTTCCACCGGCGAATTGAAGCCGGAGTTGCGCCACGAGGGGTGGCGGCAGACGGTGGGCGTGTGCCTGGAATCCTCGCTTGCGCGCGACGAGCAATCCGGCGATTTCGATGCGACGCTCGAAGGATATCTGCTCGACGACATCGTGTTCTCACGGCCGCAGGCGGCCCACCAGAAATTCGATCGGACAAGCTTGCGCATCGCGCAAGATGGCGTCGATCACTACATGATCGAGATGTTCTTCACGGGTTTCACGGAGATGCGCGTGCATAACCGCACGGTCCGCAACAGTCCCGGCCAGATTGTCGGTTTCGATCTGGGCGATGTCTTGGACAGCATCAATAGCGACTTCGATTTGCTGTGCCTGTTCGTTCCGCGCACCAGGCTGTCGCCGCTTCTCACACGGCCGGATTCGCTGCACGGGGTCATTCCCGATCTCAATGCCGGGCCGGGCTTTTTGCTCGCCTCCTATCTTCAAACGCTCTATCGCGCGCTTCCGACACTTTCGGCGGCCGATGCACCGACCACCGCGAACGCGCTTCTGCAACTGATCGCGGCCGCGTTCAACAGGGCATCGGGTGAGCCGTCCGCGGATACCAGCAGCGGCCGCCACCATGACACGCTGTTGCGCGCACAACTCTATATCCGGGAAAATCTCGCGTCGCGGAGTTTGTCCGCGGAGGACATTGCGCTCAAAATGGGAATCTCGCGCACCGCGCTCTACCAGCTCTTCGAGACCATCGGTGGGGTGGCATCTTATGTGCGGGAATTGCGTCTGCGAAAGTGCCTGTCGGAAATCACCGCATTGCGTCATGCCTCGACCCAGATCGCCGAGATTGCCTATCGCTGGGGCTTCGACGATCCGTCCGTTTTTTCCCGCGCTTTCCGGCAGCGGTTTGGATGTGCGCCCAACGAAGCGCGCGCCTTGGCCTATGCGCGCGCGCACCAAGATCATGCGGGGCGGGGTTTCCCGAATGCGGAGCGCTACGTGGGAGACCGCACCTATGAGGAATGGATCTCGGGACTGAGAATCAACGAGCCAGCGTGACCTGCACACCATAATGATCGGAAAGCGGGAAGCCTGCAGGACCTTGCGGGTGGGGCAATGGCTCGCGGAAAACGATGCGCGCGTTCAAAGGCTTTAATCGCGTTCCCGCCTTGAGGAGGATATGGTCCGCGCGCTGATCGGGCCAATCGCGGTAACGGCCTTCGCGAACCAGCGGATTGCCGCGTTCGAAGGTCGATATACCCTGCGTGCCGTGGATATCCGCAATGACGTCTCTATATCCGCGTTCGACGATCGACCGGTAATCGTCCGGGCAAACCTCGGGGCTGGTGTTGAAATCTCCCGCCAGGATCGTGTCGTCGGAAGCGCCCGAAGCTGCCGCGAGCAGACATTCTATCTCCCGCGCGCGATAGGCGCGGGTGGGGGCGCGATCCGGTGCGATGAAGGGTGGATCGGGCGACAGATGCACATTCATCACCCGCAACGTGCCGATACCCGGCGCCTGTAATTCGGCCATGAGTACGCCGCGCTGCCATACCGACTGCGCCAACGGATGTTTGTCGGCGAAGGGAATGAATTGGCCGCCATCGATGGGCCAGCGGGAGAGGATCAAGAGGCCGTTGCCCATGAGGGAATTGGCGCCGCCCCGCCAGAATGCATGCGGATGGCTGCCCCGCATCGATTCGATAAGGACATCGCGGTAGCGCGCGGTGAACACCTCCTGCAACAGGATGATGTCCGCGCCGCTGGCCTGAAGCAGTGCCGGCGCGGCATCGAGCCGCCGGCCGGTATGGGGCGAAATCGGAAATTCGAAACCGAACGGAAGCGGCACGGCCGCCATCGCGAGATTGATGGTGAGGAGGGTGACCGTGTCCGCCATTGTGCGATTGTGGCCGGAGATGCCGCGCGCCATGCTATTCATGATCGACCGCCCGACATGGCGCGGCGATGGTGAAGGGATCGCAAATGCCGAACGAAACATGGGTGTATGCCGATGCGGTGTGCGACCTCTTCCACATCGGTCACGTCGAATTCTTCCGCAAGGCGCGCGCTTTGGGAGACAGGCTGGTGGTGGGCATCCTCAGCGACGAGGACGCAGCGAGCTACAAACCCGCGCCGATCATGAGCTTCACGGAGCGGCGCGATGTGGTTCGGGCGTGCCGTCATGTCGACCGCGTTCTGGAAATGCCGGTACCTTTGTTGCCCGACAGCGCTTTTCTCGATTCCATCGGCGCGGCGTTCCTTTGTCACGGCGACGATATGGGCGAAGCGGAGCTTGCGAAGTTCTATCGCGATCTTATGGAGCACGGCCGGCTTCGCACGGTGGGTTACACGGCGCATATCGCGTCACGGCAGATTGTCGAAAGGATCGTCAAGCGCTTCCAGGACGGAACGCTGCGCCGCGCCGAACCGTGAGGACTGCGCGCGCAGCATGTCGCGCAGCGCCGCAACCCGCTTGTCTTGCGGATCGAGAACCAAAGCCTGTTCGCAATACCGAAGCGCCCGGTCCCTGTCGCCGCTCCAGCTTGCCTTGAAGATGTTTGCATAAGCGAGGCAGCGGCAGACCGGCGGGAAGCTGCCCACGGTGTTCGGCGAAGCCCATGTTGCGAAATAGGGATCGGGCGTGCGCCAGTTTTCCCCGTAGCATTCGCGCAGATAGCGCTCGCTGTCGCTTGGAATTTTCACGGGAAGGCCGAGGAACGTGAAATCGCGATAGCCAAACGCGCGATGGCGCCACTGGACGAGATTCCCGTACCAATACAAGCCGTACCAGAGGAAGTCCTCCTCGCGATAAAGCCGGAAGAAATCGATGGCCGCGTATTCCTCGAAATAATATGAGGGCAAAATGTTATCGTCAGCGAGGCTGCCGGTCCGCCGGAAACGCGGGTCCGGCGAGAGCGCCGCGTCGATCATCGCCGGCGTGACCGCCGCTTCGATGCCGAAATCCATGTCCTTGTCGTGCCGAATGAAATCGCCGTCGCGAATGGCACCGAGAAGCGTTCCGCACAACAGGCTGAAATCGATTTTCGCGGCATTGAGCCGTTCCACCACGGCCCCGAATGTCTGGCGGTATCGCTTCATATCGTAATGCGGAACCTGGCGCACACCCGGCGCCGCATGGCCGAGCCAGCGCGGCTTTTCAGTCAGCGCATCGAGCGCCAGGGCGAGTTTTTCGGTGCTGTGCGCAACGTCTCCCGCGATGTAGTCGATCTGCGCGAGCACATAATGCGCGAGCGGATCGCGCGGATTGCGCGCCAGAACGCCGCCAAACACCGCTTTGGCACCGTCATGGTCGCCGAGCGCGCGCAACGCGCTCGCAAGATTGGTGCCGGCGGATTCGACGTCTGGGTTGGCCGCGCGCGCGCGTTTGTAGTGTTCGCAGGCTTCTTTCAGCTCCCCCTTTGCATGAGACAGGATGCCCAGATTGTTCCAAGCCTCTGCGTGGTTCGGCTCCAGCGCGACGACGCGGCGATAGACGGCGGCGGCCTTGTCCGCTTCGCCCTGCGCCTGCAAGGCCAGCGCAAGGTTGTAATAGGAGCTCGGATAATCGGGGTGCAGGACGATGGCGCGCGCGAAAAGATGCGCCGCTTCGTGAAGCTCTCCCTGCGCGGCGCGCGACAGCGCGAGATTGTGCAGCACCTCGGCAGAATGTTGGTCCGCCGCCGCACATTTGCGAAGCACCGATTCGGCTTCGTGCGGCCGTCCGGTTTCGAGGAACAGTGCGCCAAGAAGCTGGAGCGCCTGCTGGTTGTCGGGGTCGTCGGCGATGATCGCGCGGCAGATGGTCTCGCTCGCCTGCAAACGGCCCTGCCGCCGGTGAACAACTGCCTTTTCCAACAAAGAAATCGCGAAGCCCCGCCGTTCGCCACGCGCGAATAGTGATCGGGGCAGGTGTTAAGCACAACAGGAAAAAGTCACAGCCTGTCTGTGCAATTCGTCCAGAAGACTTTGCATGGCGTCCAGGTCGGTTGTCGCACTTTATTCGATTTGTAGAGTTGCCGTGGCTTCGAGGCGGAACAGGCAATCTACTGATGTTTGGGGCAAGTCGCCGTGGGGCGAGAGCAGGTCTCGTTGCTTGCCTGTCGGCATGGCTGACCATTGGCGTTGCGCATGCGCAAATCGTTCCGCCCGGCCTATCGCCCGGTCAGATCGAGAAAAATCTTCAGCAGCGGAATTTGCCGGAGCAACATGGCGCCAATATCGATCTGCCGCCGCCAAGCTCTTTCGCGGCGCCGCCGAATGCCGCGTCTCTCAAATTCGTCCTGAAAGGAATCGATGTCGAAGGCGCGCAGGCGGTTTCCGCCGAGGAGATCGCGGGGACCTACAGGGCGCTGGTCGGCCGCGAGATCACGCTCGCCGACATCTACAAAGCCGCCAACGCGATCACAGCGCTGTATGTGAAGCGCGGATACGCAATCTCCTTCGCGGTCGTTCCGGCACAGACCATCGACGGAACGGGACATGTGCGCATCGATGTGGTGGAAGGGTTCGTCGGCGAGGTCGCATTTTCCGGCGATACCGCGCATGTCCCGGACGCGGTGCGCGCCTATGCGGAGCAGATCAAGCGATCGCGCCCGCTGACGATCGCGGCGATCGAGCGCTTCCTGCTTCTGATGAACGACATTCCGGGCGTCACGGCGACCAGCACCTTCGAACGCCCCGCCATGCACGCGCAGGGCGCGACGCGCCTCATCGTGAACGTCGCCTTCACGGCGATGACCGCATCCCTGAGCCTCGACAATCGCGGTTCGCGCGCGATGGGACCCTATCGGACGGATGACGGCGTTACGCTGAATTCCCTGCTGGGCTATGGGGACTCCTTGCGGCTGCGGGTCTTGCAGACGATGCAATGGGACGAACTGCACTACGCCTCCGGCAACTGGTCCGTTCCGGTCGGCAGCGATGGCGCAAGTCTGGCCCTGAGCGGAGATATTTTCGAATCCCGGCCAGGAACGACTTTACTGCGGTCTGTCGATTACAAGAGCCGTGGTTGGAGCCTTCGCGGCGAAGCCGATTACCCGATCTTTCGAAGCCGGGCGCAAAGCCTGTGGCTGCGCGGCGCCGTTATTGCCAAGCAGTTGTCCAGCGATTTTGCGGCAGTGCCCAATACGCGCGACCGGCTCTTCGAAGCCGATGCAGGCGCGACATGGTGGGAGAACGACGAGGGCGGGCAGGCATCCGCCGGCGCCGATATCATCCAAGGGGTGCCCGCATTCGGCGCGACGGACGCGCGCTCGCCGCTGCGCAGCCGCTTGTCCGGCTCGGGCACATTCACGCTTTTCACCGCCAATGCCACGCGGCTTCAATATCTGAATGAGGGCTTCCAGCTCTATGGCGCGGTGCTGGGCCAGATCGCATCGCGCGGGTTGTTGACGGCCGAGCAGTGCGGCTATGGCGGCGAGGCCTTCGGGCGCGGTTTCGATTCCAGCGAAATCGCCGGCGACGACTGCGCGCAGGCCACGCTCGAACTTCGTTACAACCCGGCGGGCGCCTATTGGGATCACGCGCAATTCTATGTTTTCGGCGATGCGGGAAAAGTCTGGCTGAACGGGACGCTGCTGCCGGGCGAGGCGCGCAGTTCGGGCGCGCAATCCGTTGGCGTGGGCGTCCGGTTCGATCTCACGCAGGGCTTCACCGCCACCGCGGAATTCGCGCAGCCCTTGTCGCGCGACGTGGCGCTCGAAGGCAATCGCCACGGCCGTGTTTTCTTTTCGATCGGCAAGGGTTTCTGACAATGGAGAATTATCGCCGCGACTTGATGTGCGGGGCCGCGATCTCGGCCTTGCTGATCGCGTCTCCGATAGTGCCCGCGCGCGCCAATCCGCAGAACGGCGTCGTTGTCGGGGGCGCGGCGACGGTCACAAGCGCGGGCAACACGGTCAAGATCGATCAATCGACCAGGATCGTCGTCATCGACTGGAACAGCTTCAACATCGCGCAGGGCGAAACCACCACCTTCCATCAGCCCGGTTCCTCCGCGACGGCGGTCAACCGCGTCGGCGGGCAGGATCCTTCGAAAATTCTGGGCAACCTCAACGCCAACGGCCGCGTCATCATCATCAACGGCAACGGCATTCTGTTCGGGCCGAAGGCGCGGGTGAATGTCGGCTCGCTGATCGCCACAACGCAGGACGCCTCCAACAGCGACCTGATGTCCGGCAAGGCGACGTTCTCCGGCAGTTCGGCGGCGACGGTCGAGAACCAGGGCACGATCACGGCGGCCACCGGCGGCGTGGTCGGGCTGATCGCGGGCGCGGTGTCCAATTCGGGCTATATCGGCGCGAAGCTCGGCAGCGTCACGCTGGGCGCCTCGACGCAATTCACGCTCGACTTCATCGGCGATGGCCTGATCTCGTTCCCGGTCGACGCGCGCGTGCTGGCGAACGCCATCGGCGCCGATGGAAAGCCGGTAGAGGCGCTCGTCGTCAACAAGGGCCGCGTGGAAGGCGCAACGGTTCTTCTTTCCGCGCATGCGGCGCAGAATCTGGTGCAGAACGTCATCGACATGAGCGGGATCGTGACGGCCACCGCCGCGCACAATTCCGGCGGCGATATCGTGCTCGACGGCGGCGACGGCGCGGTGGCAGTCAGCGGCACGCTCGCGGCAAGCGGAAGCCAGGGCACCGGCGGCGCGATCAACGTCAACGGTGGCAGCGTCTCGCTCGCCGGGGCGACGGTGAATGCCACCGGCGCAACCGGCGGCGGAAACGTCGCGCTGGGCGGATGGTCCGCCGCGGCGCTCACGGCCGACAGCGCGACCAGCATCGACGCCTCCGCCACCGGGAACGGCAATGGCGGCGATGTTACCGTGATCGCGCAGAAAAACCAGTTTGCGGGCAAGATCGCGGCGCGCGGCGGCGCAAAGTCCGGCGACGGCGGCAATGTCGAAACGTCCGGATATTTCCTGAACATCGAAGGCGCCTTCGTCGATACGCTGGCGCCGCACGGCAAGACAGGCAACTGGCTGCTCGATCCCTATACCGTCGAAATCACCAACGACGCGACCACGGGCGGCTATACGAGCGGCGGCCTGTCCTATCCCGATACGACCGCGGACGGCAGCACGTCTTATATCAATGTGGACGATCTGGTCCGCGACCTCGCGACAACCAATGTGACGATCGCGGCACATGGTCTGGCCGCTACCACCGGTGGAACGACCGGTGGCACGACTGGCGGCACCACAGGCGGAAATCCGAACCCGTCCGGCGGTGCCTCAGGTGGCACGACTGGCGGCACCGGCGGCACGACGGGCGGAACAATCGGTGGAACGACGGGTGGCACCACAGGCGGCACTACAGGTGGCACGACGGGTGGCACGACGGGTGGCACCACCGGTGGAACAACGGGCGGCAGTACGGGAAGCAACCCCACGGTAGGCGGTGACCCAAGTACGTCTGGAGGCGGTACGACCATAGAAAACCCGTCGTCGGGTGACGACACGGGAACCAACCCGACGACGGGCGGTGACGCGGGCACACCGGACGGAGGCACCACGGGAACCAACCCCACGGGTGACCCGCCGAGCGCCATCACGGTGCTGGTGCCGATTTCCTGGTCCGCGCCGACGGTGCTGGAGCTTGGTGCGTCCGACAGTATCGACATCGAAGCGCCCATCACCGTGGGCGGCGGCGGGGGACTGGTGCTGGGCGATGCCAGCGACAGCACGCTTCAACCAGGGACGATCAAGATAGGCGCGAATATCGCGTTCACGGGATCGTCCGTGGGGCCGTCAAGCGCCTTCACGATGAACCCAGCGTTGGGCGGTAGCTGGGCGCTTTACGATCACGCCATCGTCAGCTTCGCCGATACGAATTATGGGTTCTCTTTCGGCACGACGTCCTACGCGCTGATCGAGGATGCCGCGACGCTCGCCAGCGATCTGAGCGCGGCGCCGGGCGGCACTTATGCGCTGGCCAGGGACATCGATGCCTCCAGCACCACCTATGCAGCCCCGCTCGCAGCCAACTTTACCGGCCAGTTTGAAGGCCTGAATCATACGATCGATGACCTGACCATCGACGACACCACCGACAGCAATGTCGGCATGTTCGGCGAAATCGACAGCGGCTCTACCGTGCAGGATCTCGTGTTGACGCATTTGAACGTCACAGGGACAGCTTCCTCCGCCAACGTCGGAGGACTGGTCGGCTATAATAACGGTGGGGTGAATAACGTGTCGGTCGCCGGAGCCGTCACGGGTGGGATGTCCGCCAATGTCGGCGGATTGGTTGGATATAATGAGCGGTCGGCAGAATTCGTGATGACCGACACCATCGTGACGGGCGGCGATAGCAGCGCGGTCGGTGGGATTGCGGGGTCCGCCGACGGCGGGATCGATTATTCTTCAGCGGCCGGCGCTGCCGTTGGCGGTAACGCCGCCACGGTCGGCGGCTTCGTCGGTGTGAACACCAGCCTGATCGACGAAGGGATTTCGACGACGTTCGTCAAGGGTGGGAGCGGTGCCACCATCGGCGGATTCTCCGGCAGTAGCCCTGCGTATGCAATTACCGACTCGTATTTCGATACCGGCACCTCCGGCGCCTCGATAAGCAACGGATCGGACCCGCGCCAGGCAAATGCCGGTGAAGCCAGCGGCGCTTCCACCAGCTTTTTGCAATCGTCGCTGCCAGCCGGACTCGATAGCACGCGATGGGCGATCGATCCCGGCAAGAGCTATCCCTATCCGATCAACGCATATTCCGGCACGCCGCAGGTGATCTCCGGCACCGTTTACAGCGACGCCGGAACGACGGCGCTCGGCTCTTCGAGTTCGGGCTTGGTGAATGTCGGCGCACTCATCGACGGCGTTAAGACCGGCGAAGCCGTTGCTGGCGCCAATGGCTATTATTATATGGCGGTGCAGCCGGGCAGCCTGACTGGCACGCAGCAGCTTCTGACATATCTCGATGGAAACACGGTCAAGGCAAACACCTATGTCCAAAATCCATCCGCCGATGTCGGCGCCGACCTTTATGGCGACTCTTTCCGCGTTCAATCCGGCGCGGCAGCGCTATCGTCGGTGCTGTCGGGGATTTCGACCGCCATCGGCGCCAACAGCGGCAGCGATTTTCTGTATGACGGCAGCAGCTTCAGCGGCAGCACTATCGACCTGGATTTGAGCGACACATCCGGCTTTGCCATCGACAGCGCGCTGAATGCGGAGTCCGGCATGCTCATCATCAATGCGTCCGGGTCCGTGACGCAATCTGCCGCGATCACCGCCGCCAATCTTGAACTATTGGGATCGGGCGTCAGCTACACGCTCACAAACACGGGCAACAGCATCGGCACGGTGGCCGGCAATGCCGGAGCGATCAGCCTGACCGACTCCGGCGCTCTGTCGGTCGGTACGGTCAACGGCATTTCGAGCATCGCCAGCAGCGGCGCGGTGACGTTGGCCGCCACCGATATTGCGATTGATTCCGGCGCGCAGATCGCCGCCGGTAGCGGTGACGACATCGCATTGGAGGCCAGTGGCAATTTCATCAACGACGAGGGCAGCGATGCGCTCGCGGTCTCCGGCGGCGGACGCTGGCTGATCTATTCCAGCGCCCCCTCAACTGACACCTTCGGGAGTCTCGACAGCGCCAACACCGCGATCTGGAACGCGACGGCCGCGACGCTGGCGCCGGGCGCCGTCAGCGCATCCGGCAATCGTTACATCTTCGCCTATCAGCCGACCGTTACGTTCACCTCCACCGACGCGGCCAAAACCTATGGCGATACGGTTTCTCTGGTTTCCGACTATTCGGTCAGCGGCATAGAAGCCGGAATCTTCGGCGCGTTCCTCGGCGACAATGCGAACTCGGTCTTCTCCGGTGCGCCGGTACTGAGTTCTGCCGGCGCCGCCACGACAGCTTCGGTGAGCGGCGGCCCCTATGTCATCACCATTGCCGCCGGTACGCTGTCCGCTCTCGATGGATATGCGCTCGATCTTTCGAGCAGCGGTCATTTAACCGTGGCCGCCCGCCCGATCACGGTGACGGCGGACAATCTTTCGCGTGCATACGGCAATGCCAATCCCACATTCACCTATGCGGTCGGCGGCGACGGGCTGGTGAACGGCGATACATTGGATGGTTCGCTCTCAACCTCCGCCACCGCCGCTTCCAATGTCGGCGGCTATGGCATTACCCAGGGCACGCTGGCGTCGGGCAACTACGACATCACAAATTTCACCGATGGAACGCTGACCGTCACCGCCCGTCCGATCACGGTAACGGCGGACAATCTCTCGCGTGAATACGGCAATGCCAATCCGGCGCTCACCTATACGGTTGGCGGCGACGGGCTGGTGAACGGCGACAGCCTGAGCGGGGCGCTTGCAACGTCAGCGACCACGGCTTCCGATGTCGGCAGTTATGGCATCACGCAGGGTACGCTGGCCGCACCGGGCAATTACGACATCACGACCTTCACCGATGGCACACTGAGCGTCACCACTCGCCCGATCACCGTGACGGTGGACGACCTGAGCCGCTTCTATGGCAACGCCAATCCGGCGCTGACCTACACGGTGGGCGGCGACGGGTTGGTGAACGGAGACGCACTTTCAGGCACTCTAACGACGCTCGCCACGACAGCTTCCAATGCCGGAAGTTACGAAATTGCCCAAGGCTCCCTGTCCGCCTCGTCGAATTACGCGCTCACTTTCGTGGATGGCTCGCTGGCGGTTACCGCCCGTCCGATCACCGTGACGGCTGATAACCTGAGCCGCATCTATGGCAACGCCGATCCGGCGCTGACCTACACGGTGGGCGGCGACGGGTTGGTGAACGGAGACGCGCTCTCAGGCGCTCTCGCGACATCCGCCACGACAGCTTCCAATGCCGGAAACTATGACATTGCCCAAGGCTCGCTGTCCGCCTCATCGAATTACGCGCTCACTTTCGCGGATGGCACGCTGGCCATCACTGCTCGCCCGATCACGGTGACGGCCGATAACCTGAGCCGCGTCTATGGCAACGCCAATCCGGCGCTAACCTATAAGGTGGGCGGCGCCGGGCTGGTGAACGGCGATACGTTGGGCGGTTCGCTCGCAACCTCCGCCACCGCCGCTTCCAACGTTGGTGGTTATGGCATCACCCAAGGCACGCTGGAATCGAGCAATTACGACATCACGACCTTCACGGATGGAACGCTGACAGTCGCAGCCCGCCCGATCACGGTGACGGCGGACGATCTGAGCCGTACTTATGGTAACGCCAATCCCGCGCTGCCCTATACGGTGAGCGGTGAGGGGCTGGTGAACGGAGACACCCTTTCAGGCGCTCTCACAACATCCGCCACAACAGCTTCCAATGCCGGAAGCTATGACATTGCCGAAGGCTCCCTGTCCGCCTCGTCGAATTACGCGCTCACTTTCGTGGATGGCACGCTGGCGGTTACCGCGCGCCCGATTACCGTGACGGCTGATAACCTGAACCGCATCTATGGGAACACTAATCCAGTGTTGACCTATGCGGTCGGCGGCGACGGGCTCGTGAACGGCGATACGTTGAATGGTTCGCTGGCTACCTCTGCCACTGCCGCTTCCAGTGTCGGCAGCTATGGCATCACAAGGGGCGCACTGGCCGCATCAAGCAATTACAACATCACGAGCTTCACCGATGGTATACTGAGCGTCACTGCTCGGCCGATCACGGTGACGGCGGACAATCTTTCGCGTGAATACGGCAATGCCAATCCGGCACTTACTTACATGATCGGCGGTGATGGGTTGGTGAGCGGCGATAGCTTGACAGGCGCATTGGCCACCTCCGTCACAACAGCCTCCAATGTCGGCAGTTACGCAATTAGCCAGGGAACGCTCGCGGCATCAGACAATTACCGTGTGACCTTCGATGCCGGGACCTTGCACATCATGGCGCGACCCATCTCAGTCATCGTCACTAGTCTCAGCCGAATCTATGGCGCCGCCAATCCGGCATTTACCTACACGGTCGGTGGGGATGGGTTGGTGAACGACGATGACTTGACCGGCGCATTGGCCACCTCTGCTACCACTGGCTCTCATGTCGGCAGCTACGCAATCGGCCAGGGCACGCTGGCCGCGTCGAGCAACTACGACATCACAAACTTCATGGACGGCACGCTGACCGTTACTGCGCGGCCGATCACAGTGACGGCCGATAACCTGAGTCGCATCTATGGCGATGCCAACCCGGCGCTGATCTATACGGTCGGCGGCGATGGGTTGGTGAATGGCGATACTTTGACTGGTGCGCTCGCAACTTCAGCTACAACCGGCTCCGGTATCGGTAGTTATGACATTGCCAAGGGCGCGCTGACCGCATCGGACAATTATGAGATCACGAACTTCAGCAGCGGAATGCTCACCGTTGCCGCCCGCCCGATCACGGTGGCGGCGAATGACATCAGCCGCCTCTATGGCAATGCCAATCCACCGCTGACCTATACGGTGAGCGGCGACGGTCTTGTGAACGGAGACACGTTGGCGGGAGGCTTGGCCACAACGGCAACCACAACTGCCAGCGCTGGCATCTACGTCATCACCCAAGGCACTCTGGAAGCCTCAAGCAATTACGATATGGCATTCATTTCCGGGATGCTTACCGTCGAGCCCGCTATCACAAATTCGACGCCGGGTGTAACGGGCCAGGAACACATACTCGGCACAAGCAGCCTGTCCGGTGTGCAGAGCTCTCAACAGACGGGCGGCGGCGGCACGAACATCGCCCCCGGTTCCGGCCCCGGCACCCAGAGTTTCAATTGCGTCGTCAACAACTCTTCATCACTCTGCACTGGAGCAACGGACTGATGCGTGTTCGGCTTATTCGCGCGTCAGCAGATCGGCGGTGGCGACGGCCATCACTTTGGCGGAATTCACCATGTCCGCGATGCCGACCCATTCGTCCGGCTGGTGGGCGAGGTCGAGCACGCCTGGGCCATAGGCGATGCAGTCCTTCAGCTTGCCGATGCGGTCGACATGTTTCTGATCGTAGGTGCCCGGCGAGCAGACGATTTCCGCCTCCTTGCCCAGAATCTGGCGCACGGCTTTCGCGGCGGCGGTCGCCACCGGCCCGTTGCGGTCGGCCATCGAGGGCTGCACGCTGAACAGCTCGCGCAGCTTGTAGCGAAAGTTCGGGCGCTCCTTCGCGACGCGATCGAGCAGACCGATCACTTCGCCTTTGACCGATTCCAGCGATTCTTCGATCAGGAACCGGCGGTCGATGATCATGCGGCAGGAATCGGCAACGCAGGGCGCGGGCAGGCCGCCGCCTTCGTGTTCTTCCGCGCCGCCATGCACCGAGTTGATGTTCATGGTCGATTGCCGCGCCCCTTCCGGCACCACGGGCATGTCCGAGTGGCGTGACGCGAGCGCGGGATAAAGCTCGTGCTCGATCTTTTCCAGAACGGCGCTCATGTGGCGGATGGCGCTGTCGCCCAAAAAAGGCATGGAGCCGTGCGCGATGCGGCCCAGCGTCTCGATCTCCGCCCACCACACGCCGCGATGGCCGATGCAGACGCGGTCCACATTCAGCGGTTCGGGGATGATGACGTGATCGACGCGCGGCTTGGAAAACCAGCCGCGTTCGGCGAGATAGGCAACGCCGCCATAGCCGCCGGATTCTTCATCCACCGTGCCGGAGATTTCGATGGCGCCGGGCAGATCGAGCCCGGAGTCGAGCAGCGCTTCCACCGCGACCACCGATGCGGCGAGACCGCCTTTCATGTCGCAGGCGCCGCGGCCATAGACCTTGCCGTCCTTCACCTCGCCGCCGAACGGATCGACTGTCCAGCCCGCGCCCGTCTGCACCACGTCGATATGGCTGTTGAAGTGGACACACGGGCCTTTGCTCTTGCCTTCGCGCCGGGCCACCACATTGATGCGTGGATATTTGTCGCTATCGCCCGGCGCACCTTCCGCGCGGATGTATTCCACCTGGAAACCGCGCCTGGCGAGACGGTTGCCGAGATATTCGGCGCAAGGCTGATAAGCCTCGCCCGGCGGATTGACGGTCGGGAAGCGGATCAGATCCTGTGTCAGCGCCACGATCTGGTCTTCGCGCGCTTCGATCTCGCGCAGAACCGATTCAATCTTCGACGGCGCAAATGGCGCATTCATGACGCAATACCTTTCATTGTCTTATATGCAGCGGCCGCCATCGACCTCCAGCGCCACGCCCGTAATCATGGACGCCTCGTCGCTGCAAAGAAAGCAGGCCGTGGCCGCGATGTCTTCCGGCGTCGAGAACCGCCCGATGGGGATGGAGGCCAGGAATTTCGCCCGGATTTCCGGCGTGTCTTCGCCCATGAAGGTCGAGAGCAGGGGCGTTTCGCCGGCCACCGGGTTGATCGCGTTCACGCGGATGCCGAACGGCGCCAGCTCCACCGCCATCGCGCGGGTGGCGGTGATCATCCAGCCCTTGGAGGCGTTGTACCAGGTGAGGTTGGGCCGTGGGCTCACGCCGCCGGTGGAGGCGACGTTCACGATCGCGCCGTGCTTGCGGGCCTTCATCAGCGGAACGATCTCGCGCGCGGTGAAGTAAACCGATTTGGCGTTGACGGCGAGGATGCGGTCGAAAGCATCTTCTGCCAGCGTATCGAGCGGCTGCGGCTTGTGGCCGATGCCCGCGTTGTTCACCAGCAGGTCGATGCCGCCCCATTTGTCGGTGACGGCTTTCACCAGCGATTTCACATCATCGCCGTTCGAGACATCCGTGCGCACCGCGATGCCGTCGATATCCTTCGCCAGCTTCTGTGCGGCCTCGCCGTTCAGATCCGCGATGGCGACACGCGCGCCTTCCTGCGCGAAGCGGCGCACGATGCCTTCGCCGAAGCCGGAGGCGCCGCCGGTGATGATCGCAACCTTGTCCTTCAGACGCATATTCAATCCTTGCCGTGAAACGCTGCGACGGTTTTCAGCCGTGTGAAGGCGTATAGCGCCTCGAAGCCTTTTTCGCGGCCATGGCCCGATTTGCCGACGCCGCCGAAAGGAAGCTCCACGCCGCCGCCCGCGCCGTAATTGTTGATGAAAACCTGGCCGGTGTTGATGCCCCGCGCCATGCGCATGGCGCGCGAACCATCCCGCGTCCACACCCCGGCCACCAGGCCGTAGTCGGTGCCGTTCGCGATGGCGACGGCTTCGTCTTCTTCGTCGAACGGGATGACGACCTGCGCGGGGCCGAATATCTCTTCTTGCGCCAGCTTGTGATCGGGCTTCATCCCGGCCATCAACGCCGGGGCGATATAATGCCCGCCGCCCGGCGCATTCGGGACGATCTTGCCCTGGGCGACGATGGACACGCCGTCCCGGCTCCCGAGTTCCAGATAAGCTTCCACCCGCGATTTCTGCGCAGCGGAGATCAGCGGGCCGATATCGAG
>JAFECN010000352.1 GCA_018242145.1 Pseudomonadota bacterium | reverse complement strand
TCGGCGGCGATCTTCATCGCGCGTTTGGCGATCTCTTCGGCGCTCGCGCCGCTGTCGAGTAGCGCCTTGGCGGCGGAGAGCGCGTAAGGGCCGCCGGAGCCGATGCCGATGAGGCCGTCTTCCGGCTCCACCACATCGCCGGTGCCGGACAGAATGAGAGAGGTCTTCGCGTCGGCCACCGCCATCATGGCTTCGAGGCGGCGCAGGTAACGATCCGTGCGCCAATCCTTCGCCAGTTCCACGCAGGCGCGCGCGAGATTGCCCGGATGCTGCTCCAGCTTGGCTTCCAGCCGCTCGAACAGTGCGAAGGCATCGGCGGTGGCGCCCGCGAAGCCGGCGATCACCGCGCCGTCCTTGCCGAGGCGGCGGACCTTGCGGGCATTGGCCTTCATGATGGTGGCGCCCAGCGTCACCTGCCCGTCGCCCGCGACCACCACCTTGCCGCCCCTGCGGACGGACAGGATGGTGGTGGAGCGCCAGCGTTTGTCTTCGGATTTCTCTGGGGTCATTTCCGCTTAATTCATATGGCTGTTATATGGGGGTCCGGGATTCAAATAGGCTTGCCGCATGCGCACCGCAACCGTGGAACGAAAGACGCGGGAAACCGAAATCGCCGTTTCGCTGGACCTCGACGGGGCCGGCGACTGCGACATCGAGACCGGCATCGGCTTCCTCGACCACATGCTGGAAAGCTTCGGCCGCCATTCCATGATGGACCTGAAGGTGCGGGCCGAGGGCGACCTGCACATCGACTTCCACCATACCACCGAAGACACCGGCATCGTCATCGGCCAGGCGGTGAAGAAGGCGCTGGGCGATTTCGCCGGCATCACGCGCTTCGGCAGCGCGCTCATCCCGATGGATGAAACACTGACGCGCGTGGCGATCGACGTTTCCAACCGGCCTTATCTGGTGTGGCGCGTGAAGATTCCGAGCGCGCGGCTGGGCGAGATGGACACCGAGCTGTTCAAGGAATGGTTCCAGGCTTTCGCGCAGAACGCGGGCATCACGCTGCATGTCGAGAACCTCTATGGCGAGAACAGCCATCACATCGTGGAAAGCTGCTTCAAGGGTTTGGCGCGCGCCTTGCGCCAGGCGGTGACGCCGGACGAACGGCTGGAAGGCGGCGTGGCCTCGACCAAGGGCACGCTCTCCGACGAGTAATGGCGATTTCTCAGCTTATCACGAGGAGATGGGCTTTGCCGCCTGGCACGGCATCGGTGACGAGCCGGCGATCGAAGGTTGCAAGCTTGCCTTCGTGAGCGACGGCCAGAGCGAGCAGATAAGCATCTGTGATCTGCCCGAAATCCAGTAAGCGTGTCGCGTCGATGCGGTTGCCGTCGAGGATACTGATATCGTCGGGCCAGAACACATGCCCCGGATGCGCGCAAAGATCGCGCAGATAAGGAATGATGGAAGCGGGTGTGCCGCGCACATTGGGATAGCGCGGGTTGCCGAGGATGCGCGGAACGGCGGCTTCGGTGATCGGGCATGTCGCCCAACCGCTTCCGCCCGTCTCTGCGAACCAGCCATGCGCCGCATCGTGATGCACATGATCGGGATCGAGAAGCGCGATCAGGACATTCACGTCCAGAAGAAACACGCTCACGCTGACTCGTCGCGCAATTGCCGCACGAGATCGGGAGTCACCGGCCTGCTTTTTTCGCTGTGGGGCAGGAGCGTGATGCCATTGCGCATTTTCCGCTCGGTCGGCCGCGGTGCGAGCCCTCGCCGTGCCAGTTCCGACACAACCTCGCCGAGGCTGCGCCGCTCGCGTTCGGCCCGCGCTTTGGCTGCCAGAAGGACATCATCATCGAGAGAAAGCGTGGTGCGCATAAGGCATCATCACGCATCAAGCATCAGATGTCAACCGTTCAGCAGCTATGACTCTCCGTCACAAATCGTGACGCTTGCGTCATCTTTATTGAAATCTTCGCCAATGAAGCCCATACTTTCTTCGGGAGCATCGCCAATCACACGCGCTGGAGAGAGACCTATGGTCCAGATCACCAAAGACAATGCCTATGACGCCGCCGCTCCGGACGACTTTCCGGCGATGCTGGATACCGAGCGTTATGGCAAGCGCTCCACCGCGTTCGACAAGATCATCAGCGCCACCCACGATCATTTCTGGGACCCGCTCGACAAGAAATATATCGATTTCACCGCGCCCTTCGACATGACGAAGGAAACCATCCTGCCGGAAGAATTCTTCGCCGTCTTCCACACGCGCATCGGCGAGACGATGACGCCGGAACAGAAGATCAAATTCGCGAACGAATCCGCGCGCTGGCAGATCTCCGCGCTTCTGCATGGCGAGCAGGGCGCGCTCGCGCTCTCGGCCTCGCTCTGTCATATCCTCAAAGATCCGGGCGCGCAGGAATACGCCGCCAACCAGACGCGCGAAGAAGCGCGCCATGTCACCGCCTTCGCCGCCTACATCAAGGAACGCTGGGGCACGCCGCTGCCCTGCGGCGAGACGCTGAAGAACCTGCTCAGCGAAATGGTCGGCGCGCCGGAGGTGTATAAGAAGATCGTCGGCATGCAGATGCTGGTCGAAGGCCTCGCCATGGGCGCCTTCGCGACGCTCTACCAGAAGAGCAACGATCCACTGCTGGTGAAGCTGTGCCAGCTCGTGATGACGGACGAAGCCTTCCATCACAAATTCGGGAAGATCTGGGCCGATCGTACGATCCCCAAGCTCAGCGCCGAAGAGCACAACATCGTCGAAGACTGGGCGGCGCAATGTTTCCAGACGCTGCTGTTCAACCTCGTCAATGCCGAGCAGATGAAGGTGGTGTATGACAGCGTCGGCATCGACTGGCAGGACGCGCGCGCCGCGATCATGGAAGCCTTCACCGACGACGACCGCCGCGAGGCGATGAAGCAGTCGGCCAACATCTTCCGCGTGCTGGTGAAGACGCTTCTGAACGCTGGCATCATCACCGAGCGCACCAAGAGCTTCTACGGCATGTACATCAACATGGACGAGTTGAAGAACGAGAGCGAGCGCATGGTCGGCGACGATATCGCCGAGGAAGGCATCAAATACCTTCAGACCATCAACTTCGTGGACAACTCCAAAGGCGCGGCGCTGCTCGCGGCGGAGTAAAAAATTTCCTCCCCCGTTTACGGGGGAGGTGCCGAATGAGCGAAGCGAAATGAGGCGGAGGGGGCAAGTCTCCCTCCGCTTTTCGTTTCTGCGAGTTCCCCCTCCGGCACGCGCTGACGCGCATGCCTCCTCCCCCGTAAACGGGGGAGGAAAGATGGGTGCGAAGCTGATAGCACCATCGCGCCATGACCCAGAACATCTACGACAACGATACGTTTTTCGCAGGCTACAGTCAGTTGCCGCGTTCGCAGCGCGGGCTGGAAGGGGCGCCGGAATGGAATTCGCTGCGCGCGATGCTGCCCGAGATGGCGGGCTTGCGCGTGCTCGATCTGGGATGCGGATTCGGATGGTTCTGCCGCTGGGCGCTGGACCGCTGCGCGCTCAGCGTCACCGGCATCGACGTGTCGAAGAAGATGCTGGCGCGGGCGCGCGAGGAAAGCGATCCGGCGATCCAGTATCTGGAAGCCGATCTGGAGCATCTCACGATCGAACGCGGCTCGTCCGATCTCGTTTATTCATCGCTCGCGTTCCACTATCTGAAGAATCTCGATCCCCTGATGGCGGAGATCGCGGGCGCGCTGGTGCCGGGCGGGCACCTAATGTTCTCGGTCGAGCATCCGATGGTGACGGCACCGCTTTATCCGGCGTGGTCGGAAGATCGCGACGGTGTGAAGGCCTGGCCGGTGAACCACTACTTGCAAAACGGCCCGCGCGAGACGGACTGGCTCGCGCCCGGCGTCATCAAGCAGCACCGCAGCATGACGAGTTATCTGAACATGCTGGTGCGCCACGGCCTGACGCTGACTCATATCGAGGAATGGGGACCGACGGACGCGCAGGCCGCGGCCCAGCCCTCGTTGCTGGACGAGCGGCACCGGCCGAACTTCGTTCTCGTATCGGCGGTGCGCCGGTAGCACCAAATTGTCACGGCCCGCGAATGCGGGCCGCCCAGGTGGGACATTCAAACTTTCCGGCGTTGTGCAGATTTCAACTGGGTGGCCCGCTCTAGGCGGGCCATGACAACATGGTAGTTTGTTTGCATGGATAGAAACAATCACACCGATTCCGCCATCCGCGCGGGCCTCGAAGCGGCCGAGGCGCGGGGCAATGCGATGTTCGACGCCATCGAGCGTGCGGGCATTATCCGCGCCGGCATCACCGAGAAAGATGTCGACAACGAGATCTACATTCTCGCGAAGAAGGATTTCGGCGTCGATGTGCATTGGCACAAGCGGCTGGTGCGTACGGGCATCAACACGGTCTGCGTCTATGCCGAAGACCCGGAGCCGCGCATGATCGCGTCCGACGACACGGTGTTCCTCGATCTGGGGCCGGTGTTCGCCAGCGCCAACGCAAAGTGGGAAGCCGATCTTGGCCGTTCCTACGCGCTGGGCGACGATCCGGAGAAGAAGCGCCTCGTCGCCGATCTGCCGCGATTGTTTGAAGTGGTGAAAGCGCATTATGACGCCACGCCCGACATCACCGGCGAAGAGCTTTATGCTTATGCGCAAAAGGTGGCGGGCGATACGGGCTGGATTTTCGGCGGCACCATCGCGGGGCATATCGTGGGCGAGTTTCCGCATGCGCAGCGTATTCCGGGCCGCGAGGAGCATCGCATCGCCAAAGGCAACACCCGGCGCATGCGCGATCCCGACGCCAACGGCCATGAACGCCACTGGATTCTGGAAATCCATCTGGTGGACAAGACGAAAAGCTGGGGCGGGTTCTACGAACGGCTGCTGTAGCGGGGTTCAGAGCCGCTTTTCCATCGCGTAATTGTGCATCGGTGTCGAACCCATAACGAAGTCCCGGCGCGTCACGACCGCAAATCCCTTCTTCAGAAAGAAACGCCGGGCCGCTTCGCTGGCCTCGGTGTAGAGGCGCGTCATGTCTTGCGCGCGCGCATGAGATTCCAGCGCATCGTAGAGCGCCGCGGCGATGCCTTTGCCCGCCGCATCCGGCGCGGCATAGAGAAAATCGATGTGACCGTCCGCCTCCAGATCGCCGAATGCGAGCGGCGCATCGCTGTCGCCCACAGCGACCAACGCTGTGCGGCCATCGCCCAGCCGCGCGCCAAGCCGTTCCGCGCTGACGCCGCCGGCCCAGGCATCGACCTGTGCCGCGCTGTAGTCGCGCGCGCTAATCTGGCGAACGGCGGCGCGGAAAAGATCCGCCAGCGCTTCGGCATCGCTGCGTTGATAGTCCCGGATATGAAAGTGCATCACGGCAGCGTCACCCGCACCACGCGCCAGGGCTTCAGCGGTTTGGCGGGCGCGGGATCGTCGCCGAAGGAACTCCACTGGCTGACGCCCACGACCAGAACATCGTTGCCATCGGGCGTGAGCAGCGAGATGTCGGAGACATCGGGCGACGCACGCGCGACGACCGAAAAGGACTCCAGCCGCATCCAGTCGCGCGAGAGGCGGAAAGTCACCACGCGGTTGGGGCGGATGCCGTTCTGCGTGGCGGCGAAATTGCCGTTGGGAAGCTGCACCAATCCGTCCATGCCGAGCGTCGTCACGCCGGGGGGCACGGCGACATTGGCAACCTCGCCGCTGTTAAGATCGAGCACTTGCAGCCCCGCCGCGTAATCGGCGACAAGAAGCCTGTTTCCATCCGCGCTCACCACCATGCCTTGCGGCGAGGAGAACCGCGCCCGGCTGCCCACCACCTCCAGCGCATCGCCGCCGGGCTTCAGCCGGAAGATCGAGCCTTCGATGGCATCGCTGACATAGGCGGTGCCGTCCTGCGCGAAGGTCATGTCGCTGAAGGAGCGCTTGGCCTCATAGACCGGCGCATTGTAGCGATAGCGCAACGCGCCGCTGGTGATGTCGAAGGCGAGCAATGCGGCGTTTCCCATGTCGCCGTCGCCGCCATTGCTTTGCGGCAGGGTGGACGCCGCCACCCACAACAGATCGTGCGCGGCGTTGATGCGGATGCCGAGCGGCGACAGGCCATCGGGCACAATCGCGAAATCATGCGCCTTGCCATTCTGGATGGCGACGATCTTGCGCTGGGTGACGCTGGCGACGAAGAGGCGGCCCGTGCGCAGATCGTTGGCGATGCCTTCGGCGATGAAGCTGTTCGCCGTGCCTTCATAGACGCGCTGGCACGCGCAGACCGGCGCCGTCTCGCCCGCGATCTTGCGGCGGATGGCCTGGAAGCGCGCGCTGCCGCGCAGGCTTGCGAAATCCGGGGCGCTGGCGAGATCGACATAGAAGCCGAATGCGGCGAAGTGCTCCAGCGCGGCCAGCGCCCTGGCGGTGTCGCCGTGGCGCGCGGCGGCGGCGGCAAGATTGTAGAAGCCGCCCGCCTGTTGCGGGTTGTAGAGCACCGCCGACGCAAAGGCCTCTTCGGCGCTGGCATAATCGCCCGCCTGCAGCGCGGCGGTGCCGTCATTCTCGTAAGCGGTGAATTGCTGGGTGTCGTAAACGGGATCGGCCCACGCCGCGCCCGCCGCGCAGCAAACCGCGATGACCGCAAAAATCCTTTTCATGCCGAACCCCGATTGCGCGCGGCAGGATAAGGCAGCGGCGGAAAAAATGGAGCCTCAGCCGGGGGAATTGAATTTATGTTCTCAGAATGTTCTGATGCCCCGATGAACGGACATACCGCACAGGATGTGGCGCGCGGGGTTTCGCGGCTGCTGATGCAGGAGGGCTATTCGCCGATCCTGGAATTCACGCTCGCAAACGGGCGCAGGCTCGACGTGGCCGCGCTCGGAAATGACGGCGGGGTTTTGGGCGTGGAGATCAAGGTCGCGCTCGGGGACCTCAGGGGCGACAGGAAGTGGCCCGAATATCTGGAGTTCTGCGAGAGCTTCTTCTTCGCCATCCCGCCGGATTTTCCCGACGAGCATGTGCCGCCGGGCACCGGCCTGATCGTGGCGGACCGCTATGGCGGCGCCATCGTGCGGCCGTCGCCGGCGTGGAAAATCCATGCAAGCCGGAGGAAGGCGGTGACTTTACGGTTCGCGAAAGTCGCCGCTGAGCGGCTGGCCATGACATTGGAATTGGCCGCCGATCTGCCTTCGCTGAAGCTTCGGCAGATAAGCGAGGCAACCTCGCCCGCCGAAGCTTCAGCGGAGGCGGGTCCGGCGCGCGTGTTGGGAGAGATCGAATAATGCCTGCAGCAAAGAAGAAAAAGAGCGCCGCCAAGGGCGTCACGCCCGCGCAATTCAATAAGATCGCGCTGTCGTTTCCGGAAACCTCGGAGAAATTGTCTTACGGCAGTCCGGCGATCTTCGTGGCGAAGAAATTCTTCACCCGCTACCGCAAGACCGACAATTCGCTGGTCTTCATCGTGGCCGACATCCCGACTCGCGACATGATGCTGGAGCTGGACCCGAAGACCTATTTCATCACCGATCACTACAAGGATTATCCATCCGTGCTGGTGCGCATGGAGCGCATCACGCCGGACGAACTGAAGCGGATGCTGGAGCGCCGCTGGCGCCAGATCGCGCCGAAGAAGCTGGTGAGGGAGATAGACGAGAAGGCGCGCCGGGGATGACAAGCATGGGCGATCTCACGCCTTGCTCCACTTCCCCGTCTTGATGTCGAACTTCACTTTCCCTTCCGTGCGCATGCGCATCAGCAGGTCCTGTAGCGCGTCCGTGCTCTTGTTGCTGGGGTCGAGCCGCTGCTGCAACCCATAGACGGCGCGGGGCTTGTCGAGTGCGGTCAGCACATCTTCTTCTTTGATCATGGTCCGATGGTTCCTGAAGAGCGCCCGATTCGGGCATGGGTTGACATTAACAGCCATAAAGCGGATAGGAGCGCCACTTTCCGCCAACGCACAACGCGCGCCGCTCCAAAATGGCGCCTGTCGGCGGAAATTTCGTGAAACTCTCCGTTCGATTCCAGATGTGCGTGGAAGACGGCAACAAGCCGCCCGCGCGCGCTCCGATTCCGGGGCCGTTCTGGCATTAAGGATTTTTTGTGACTGACGTGACGTTTGAATCGCTCGGCGTGAGCGAACCGCTTTTGCGCGCGCTCGCCGCCGAGAACTATACCCATCCCACGCCCATTCAGGGCAAGGCGATCCCCGCGATCCTCGAAGGCCGCGACGTGCTGGGCCTGGCGCAGACCGGCACCGGCAAGACCGCCGCGTTCGGGTTGCCGCTGCTGCAGCGGCTTTCCGAAGATCGCAGCGTTGCGGGGCCGAAAGCCACGCGCGCGCTGATTCTCGCCCCGACGCGCGAGCTGGCGGTGCAGATCAGCGACTCGCTGAAGACCTACGGACGCCATCTGCATCTGCGCTCCACCGTCATCCTCGGCGGCGTGAGCCAGAACAAGCAGGTGGAGGCGATGAAGAACGGCGTCGATATTCTCGTCGCCACGCCGGGGCGTCTGCTCGATCTGGTGCGCCAGAAGCAGGTGCGCCTCGACAAGGCGGCGACGCTGGTGCTGGACGAAGCCGACCGCATGTTCGACATGGGCTTCATCAAGGACGTGCGCAAGCTGATCTCGTTCCTGCCGAAAGACCGCCTGTCGCTGCTGTTCTCCGCCACGATGCCCAAGGAAGTGGCGCATCTGTGCGACGAAGTGCTGCGCGATCCGGTGCGTATCGAAGTGACGCCGAAGAAGGTGGCCGCCGACGCCATCGAGCAGACGCTCTATCACGTCGCCGTGGCCGACAAGCGCGGGCTGCTGCACAAGCTGCTCCGCGACAACGATGCGATGAACCGCGTGATCGTGTTCACCCGCACCAAGCACGGCGCGAACAAGGTGGAAGACCAGTTGAACAAGGCGGGCTTCAGCGCCGATGCCATCCACGGCAACAAGTCGCAGAACGCGCGCCAGCGGGCGCTGGAAGCGTTCCGTTCGGGTGACATCCGCGTTCTGGTGGCCACCGACATCGCCGCGCGCCGCATCGACATCGACGACATTTCGCATGTCGTGAATTTCGATCTGCCGCATGAACCGGAAAGCTATGTCCACCGCATCGGCCGCACCGCGCGCGCCGGCGCACAAGGCATCGCGATTGCCTTCTGCGCGCCGGAAGAGCGCGCGCAGTTGAAAGCGATCGAGAAGCTGATCCGCCAGCCTTTGACGGTGATCGGCACCCCGCCGATCGAAGCGATGCCCGCGCAAGAGAGCCATGCGCCACGGCACAATCCGCACAACAATCGTCCGCACGGCCATAAGAAGCACGCGCACGAGCGCAACATGCACAACAACCCCGCGCACAAGCCGCATGGCGAGAAGCGCGATGGGCAAGCGGCCAACAATTCGAACGATAACAACAACAATCGTCCGCGCCGCCGCCGCAAGTTTCGCGGCAACCGGAATGGACAGCAACGCGCGGCTTAATTTTCACCGCCACTCACTTGTCATGGCCCGCCGGAGTGCGGGCCACCCAGGTGACGTCTGCATCATTGCCGGAAAAGAAAGCGTCGGCGCTCTCGTCTGCACCAACGGAACAAGATTTCAACTGGGTGGCCCGCACTCCGGCGGGCCATGACAGTTTTGTTTGTTTTGGGGGTAACGCTACCGCGGCGAGCGTTTCGCCAGAATGCGCTGCAGGGTGCGGCGGTGCATGTTGAGGCGGCGGGCGGTTTCGCTCACATTGTGGCCGCACAACTCATACACGCGCTGGATATGCTCCCAGCGCACGCGGTCTGCCGACATCGGATTCTCCGGCGGCTTGGGCTTGGAGCCCGGCGGGGCCTGCAACGCGGCGAGGATATCGTCCGCATCGGCGGGCTTGGGCAGGTAGTCGATGGCGCCATATTTCACGGCGGCGACGGCGGTGGCGATGTTGCCGAAGCCGGTCAGCACCACGACGCGCGCCTCCGGCTTGGTGGTGTGCAGCACTTCCACCACATCCAGACCGTTGCCGTCATCCAGCTTCAGATCCACCACCGCATAGGACGGCGGGGCTTCCTTGGCCCGCGCGATGCCCTGCGCCACCGTTTCGGCGATGGTCACGCTGAAACCGCGCGATTCCATGGCCCGGGCCAATCGCTCGCGGAGCGGACGGTCGTCCTCCACGATCAAAAGCGTCTTTTCGGGCTCGGGATTTGTCATGGGTGTGTCACTTTCGCGGGGTCCATACCCCCTCGGCCGCGCGCGCACAAGTTTAATTGCCGCAGGGCCCTATAACCTTACAGGAATGCAGACTTTCCGGGCTGGACGTCGCCATCGATGGCCCCGCGTGGCCAGCGCGCCGTCACCCGCGCGCCGCCGGACGCCACATTGCGCGCCCGCACCGTGCCGCCGGTCTGCTCGACCAGCGTCTTGGCGATGAAGAAGCCCAGCCCCATGCCCTGCTGGCCGGTGAAAGCATCGGTCGGCGAAAGCTCGGTATCGCCCAAAGCATAAGTGCCGGGGCGCGAGGTGACGTAAGGCTCGCCGATGCGCTCGATGATGTCGGGCGCGAAGCCGGGGCCATCATCTTGCACCGAAACGCGAATCTCCCGCTCGTTCCACAACGCGATCACGCGCACGCGCGATGTGGCGAAATCCGCCGCGTTGGCGATCACATTGCCCAGACCGTGCAGCAGCGCGGGCGAGCGCCACACCTTGGGCTCCGGCAATCCTTGCACCGCGGGCGCCATCTCGACCTGGATGGCAAGATCGCCGGTGCGGTGCGGGCTTGCGATTTCGTCCAGCAAGGCGCCGAGCGGCAGCCGGTCGATCGCGCGCATCACGCTTTCTTCGGGCCGCGCAAGGCGGGTCAGGATGCCGCGGCAGCGTTCCGCCTCCTGCCGCAACAGGCGCGCGTCTTCCGCTTCCGGCGACTGCGGCGGCAAGGCGCGCTCCAGTTCGCGGCTGACGATGGCGATGGTGCCGAGCGGCGTGCCCAGCTCATGCGCGGCCGCAGCGGCGAGCGCGCCGATGGATGCCATGCGGTGCTCGCGCGCCAGCGCCAGCTGCGTTGCCGACAGGCCTGCCTGCATGCGCGCGGCTTCGGACGCGATGCGCCAGGCATAGATGGAGGTGAATCCGATGCCGATGACGAGCGACGCCCAGATGCCACCGAGATACAGCGGCGGAAGAATCAGCGGCTCGCCCGCGGGCCATGGCAGCGGCTTGTGCACGATGCCGGTGATCGACACCGCAGCGAGCGCCACCGCCGCGAGCAGAAGCGTATTGCCCAGATCCAGCGTGGCGGCGGCAATCACCACCGGCGCGATGAACATCAGCGAAAACGGATTCATGATGCCGCCGGTGAGATACAGCAGCGCGGCAAGCTGCACGACGTCATAGGCGAGATAGGCGGTGGCGGCGCGGTTAGAAAGGCGGTGCGTCGGCTCGTAGCGCAGCGCCAGGAATCCGTTGAGCGCGGCGCTGGCCGCGACCGCGATGGCGCACGGGATCAGGGGCAAAGGATAACCGAGGCCGTAATGCACCAGAAGCAGCGTGACGGCCTGCCCGCCGATGGCCAGCCAGCGCAGATTGGACAGCGTGCGCAGGCGCACGCGGCCGGGGCGCGACGGCAGGATGAGATTTTCGTCATCATAGGACGGCCAAAGCCAGCCGAGCCACGACGTCTGCGATTCCTGTTCCGTCATGCGCCTTCCGTCATGCGTAGGACCATTCGCCGCTTTGGCGGTTACAGGAGGGGAGTCTATCAATCCCTGAGCCTTGCAGGAACATTCGATGATCCGAACGCCCGAAGCGCTTATTCCCTATATCTTGCTGATCGCGGCCGTGCTGGCCGGCACGGCGTGGCATCTGGGCGACAGCGTCGGCGGGCTGGGCCGCACCGTCACCCAGGGCGAAGCCAGCATCGGCGGCCCCTTCGTGCTGACCGATCAGAACGGCAAGACCTTCACCGACAAGAATCTGAAAGGGCATTGGACGCTGCTTTATTTCGGCTACACCCATTGCCCGGATGTGTGCCCGCTGACGCTGGAATTGATCGCGGACACGATGGACAAATTGGGCGCGAAGGCCGCGCGCGTGCAGCCGGTGTTCGTGACCGTGGACCCGGCGCGCGACACCCCCGCCGTGATGAAGCAATATGTGAGCGCGTTCGGAAAATTGTTCGTGGGGCTCACCGGCACGAACGCGCAGATCGCACAGATGACGAAGGAATTCCGCGTCTATGCCCGGAAACATCCGTTGAAGAACGGCGATTACTCCATGGACCATTCCGGCGCGATCTATCTGCTCGATTCCGAAGGCAAGTTCGCCGGCACTTACGAAGAAGTGCAGGGCCCGGACAAGATCGCGGCGGATTTGCGCGCGCGGCTCTAGATCGCCGGAACCGCCACGCCCGATTGCAGGCAGGCGGCGATCAGCGTGTTGCGCATCAGGTTGACGATGGTGGTGGCGCCGATGCCGCCGGGCACGGGCGTGATGGCACCCGCCACATTGACCGCGCTGTCATAATCCACATCGCCCACGATTTTCGTTTTGCCGTCGCCCGCCTCCACGCGATTGATGCCGACATCGATCACCGTGGCGCCGGGTTTCACCCAATCGCCTTTCACGAAGAACGGCTTGCCGATGGCGGCGACGAGAATATCGGCCTGGCGGCACAAAGCAGGCAGATCGCGCGAGCGTGAATGGGCCATGGTGACGGTGGCGTTGGCGGCGAGAAGAAGCTGCGCGGCGGGCTTTCCGAACAAGAGCGAACGGCCGATGACGAGCGCGTTCAGGCCAGCGATGTCGCCCACATAGTGCTTGAGCAGCATCATCATGCCCATCGGCGTGCAGGAAACGAGATGCGCGCGGCCCGACAGGAGCAGACCGGCATTGTAGGGCGTCAGCGCATCGACATCTTTCGCCGGATCGAGAAGGTCGAGCACCGCCGCTTCGCGCACCTGTTTGGGCATCGGCATCTGCACGAGGATTCCATGCACGGCCTTGTCGTCGTTCAGCGCCTTCACGCGCGCCAGCACCGCGGCTTCGGGGGCATCTTCCGGCAGCGCATAATGAAAAGACTTGAAGCCGATGGCTTCCGCCGTCTTGCCCTTGTTGCGGACATAGACTTCGCTGGCCGGATCGTTGCCGACGAGAACCGTGGCGAGCCCCGGCACAATTCCGTGGGCGGCTTTTAGCTTGGCGGCCTCTTCCTGCACCCGCGCGCGAAGCCCCGCCGCGAACGCCTTGCCGTCGATGATGCGCGCCGTCATGTCAGAACTCCGAAAGCTTCGCTTCGAGCGCTGCCCTATCACCAACGATCTCGATTGTCTTGAGCCGCGATGTCCCGCCCGCCGCAATGCGGATCGACGATTTGGGAATGGCCAAAGATTTGGCGAGCAGCGCGATCAGGGCCGTGTTCGCCTTGCCGTCTTCCGGCGGCAAGGAGACGCGCGCTTTCAGGTGACGTTTTCCGCTCGCATCCTCCGCCCAGCCGTCGATGGCGTTGCGCCCGCCGCGGGGCGTGAGCCGGACTGCGAAACGCAGAGCCTCCGCCAAGGTCAGAACGCGTAACGCTCGGCCAGCCAGAGAACGATCTGCTGCAGGAACCAGACGCCGATGAAGACGATGATCGGCGACACATCCAGCCCGCCCATCGGCGGCAGGATCTTGCGCACCTGGCGGAACACCGGCTCTGTCAGCGCGTCGAGGAAGCGCAGCACCGAACGGGCGACGGGATTGTAACCGTTGATGACGCCGAAAGAGACCAGCCAGCTTGCCACGACCGCCGCCAGCACGATCCACCAATAGATGTCGAGCAGAAGAAGGATCAGCGAGAAAACGGGAACGGGCATCGGCAGACTTTCGTGAGACGGGGAACCCTTTTAACGGTGTGATTCCACGCGGGGCAAGCCACGGAGATAAGACGCGAAGGATGGCTTGCCAACCGTAGCTCGCGGCCACCAGCCCGGCCTTCGCCCTTCAGGCTACGGCGGGCAACCTTCGCTCGCTATCGCGAGCGTAGGTTGGTGGAGCTGAGCGGAATCGAACCGCTGACCTCCTCATTGCGAACGAGGCGCTCTCCCAACTGAGCTACAGCCCCTTAACCGGGGCTCGCGAGGGGTCCGCCTCGCGAGAGGTGCGGGTTTTAGGGAGCCGGGGTCTGCCCGTCAAGGCGCGCGCCGCCAAGCCCCTATTTCCCCGTATAGGCCACGCGCCACACCGTTTTGCCCGCATCGTCGGCGACGAGAAGGCTTCCGTCTTTCGCCACCGCAAGTCCGGCGGGCCGGCCCCACACCTGCGCGGGGCTGGTGCCGGGTTTGGCGAAGCCGGTGAGGAAATCGTCGTAACCGCCCACGGGTTTGCCGCCCGCGAACTTCACCCGCACGACCTTGTAGCCGGTGGGATGCGCGTTGTTCCACGAACCATGCAGCGCGACGAAGGCATCGCCTTTGTAATCCTTCGGAAACTGCGAACCTTCATAGAAGACGAGTCCCAACGGCGCGGAGTGCGACTGGAAAAGAAGATCCGGCACCACCGTTTTGGCCACCATGTCGGGTCGGTTCTTGCCATAGGTCGGATCGGGATTGTGTCCGATATAGGCCCAGGGCCAGCCATAGAACGCGCCCTTCTGAACATGGGTGAGATAATCGGGCACGAGATCGTCGCCATAGCCGTCGCGTTCGTTCACGGTGACGAACATATTGTCCGTGCCGGGATAGAAGACGATGCCGACAGGATTGCGCAGGCCGCTGGCGAAGGTGGAGAGCGTTCCATCGGCATTCACCTTGCTCACCGCTGCGCGCTCTGCCGGTTCGCCCTCTTCGATATTGGCGCCGGAGCCGATGGCGACATAGAGCGAACCATCCGGGCCGAAGGCGATGTCGCGCGTGGAATGCCCGCCTTTCGGAAAATCGTTCCTGGTGATGCGCGTTTTCTTGCCGCCTTTCAGCGCGCCGTTCTTGTATTCGACCTTCCACACCGCATCGGCGTCGCCGACATAGAGCGCGCCGTTGTGGAAGGCGAGGCCGTGCGGCCGGTTGAAGCCGTCGGCGAAGGTTGCCACCGTCGTCGCCTTGTCGGTGCCGCGCAGGATGGTGATCTTGTTCGCGCGCGGCTC
>JAFECN010000351.1 GCA_018242145.1 Pseudomonadota bacterium | reverse complement strand
TCGAAGAACATCGCGGTAGGCTTTGCTTTTGCCGCAAGCGTCGTCATCCAGACGTGATGATCCTTGATATAGGCCACCCGGCCATCGTCGGTCAGCGCCGGATGATCGCCCTCGGCCAGCTTCACCGGCGCGCCGGAAAAGGACACGGACCAGATCGTGACTTTGGGCTGTTCCGGCGAGCGGTCCGGATCGGGCGCAAGATCGCCCGCCGCCGGCCAGTTCGCATCGTGATCGCCGCCGCGCACATAGAGCAGGTGCTTGCCGTCGGGCGAGAAGGTGAGTTGCGTGATCTCCTGTCCATCGTCCTGCGTGTATTGCGTCACCTGCTTCGGCGCGAAGGCGGGACCGTCGGCAACCCACACATTGCGCACGCCGTTCACCACCCGCACCCAGGCGATGCGGTCCGCATGTTCGGCGGATGTCATGCCCAGCACGAAGGGATAGGAAAGCACCTGATCCATCGTGAACGGATCGGTGCTGGGCTGCGCCGTGGATGCGCCCAGCGGCGCCAGCGCGCAAAATGCCGCCGACAAGACAACCAAACGAATGCGATTCATCCCATCCCCCATCTTTGAGCCGTCAGCTTAACGCCGCGGGCGACGAGGGCAACCGCATGGCGGCTATGCGACACCGTTCGCTTTCATCCAGGCGAGCCATTCGCGCCAGGCCCGCTTCGCATCCTTCTCGTTATAGGACGGGCGATAATCGGCGAAGAACCCGTGCTGCGCGTCGGGGAAGAGTTCGAGCCTGAAGTTCGTCTTGCCCGCATCGTGCAGCGCCGCGCGCATCGCCTCGATGTCTTCCACCTTGATGCCCTTGTCCTGCCCGCCATAGAAGGCCAGCACCGGCGCGTTTATCTGTGCCGCCAGATCGAGCGGATATTTCGGCCGGAGCGGGCTCACCGGGTAAGGCGAGCGCAGCGCGCCATAGAACGACACACCGGCTTTCACCTTCGGGTTGTGCGCGGCATAGAGCCAGACAATCCGCCCGCCCCAGCAGAAGCCGACGATGCCCAGCCGCGATGTGTCCGCGCCATCGCCGGATGCGAAGGCCACCGCCGCATCGAGGTCGCTCATCACCTGCGCGTCGGGCACCTTCGCCACGATGTTCACGAACAGCTCTTTGAGGTGATCCATGTCGTATTGGCTAGGATCGCCTTCGCGCGCATAGAGCGATGGCGCAATGGCATAGTAGCCCTGATGCGCAAGCCTGCGGCAGATATCGCGGATATGCTCGTGAACGCCGAACACTTCCTGCACGACAAGCACCGCCGGCAAATTCGCCTTGCCCGCGGGCTTCGCGCGGTAACCGGGAATCTTCCCGTCCGAAACGGGAATTTGCACTTCGCCGGCGTCGAGGCCCTTCGCATCGGTGATGATCGTCGCAGCATTGAGCGGGCCGGTGGCCAGCGTGAATCCGGCGACAAGGCCGGTGGCGGCGAAGGCGCGGCGCGTGAACGCCGGCGCGGATGGGAAATCCTTGTCCATGTCATCCCCTCCCAAAGATCTCGCGATAGCTTTTGTTGCGGCCCAGACTCTGCGCTTCGTACACGCCGCGCGCGATGGCGCGTGCGATGCAATCGCCCGCGATCATGCCCAGCCGCATGATGGCGGCGGGGCGCGGGCCGGCGATCTCTTTCCTGCCGGTCGCCACCGCGAACAGAAGATCGCCGTCGAACGGCGTGTGGATCGGGCGAATGGCGCGCGGGAAACCGTCCGTCGCCATGATGGCAAGGCGCTTCAATTCCACCTGCGTCAGCGCCGCATCCGTCGCGACAATCGCGATGGTCGTGTTCTCGCCCACCCGCGCGCCTTTCATGTCCGGCGGCAGATCGAGATCGAAAGACGGCAGCGGGGCTTTGGGCACGCGCCCCCCGAATTCGCCTTTCTGCTCGAAGGGATAGGCCCAGAACGCATCCGTTCCGGGGATGACCGGCGAGCCGACGGCATTCGCCGCCGCGACGGCTCCCACCGTGAACCCGTCATGCGTCACCGACGACACGCTGCCGAGACCACCTTTGTAGATGCCGCATGCGGCGCCCATGCCCGCGCCCACATTGCCGAGCTTGAAATCGCGGGATGCGTTCTCCGCCGCGCGGCGGCCAAGATCGCGATAGGGCGGCATGTCGCCCCAGTCCTTGTTTCCCCCATTGGCCAGATCGAACAGGATCGCGCCGGAGCCGATGGGCACCAGCGGCGCGCCGGGCGCGATCTGGAATCCGCGCCCCTGCGCCCGCAGATGGCTCTGCACGCCGGACGGCGCGTCCAGCCCGAAGGCCGATCCGCCGGACAGCACAATGGCATCCACGCCCGCGACCAACGACACCGGATCGAGCGCTTCCACATCGCGCGTGCCGGGCGCGCCGCCGCGCACATCGGCCACAGCCGTCACCGTTTGATCGGCAATGAGCACCGTGGTTCCGGAGATCAGGCCTGCGTCTTCGGCGTTGCCGATTTTCAGGCCTTCGACGTCGGTGATGAGATTACGCTTGCCTGGCTCGATCATGGCGGCGACGCTACGCTCCAGAGGGATATTCGGAAAGAGAACAGAATGCGTCTTCCATTTCTCCGCGCCATCGCGCTCGGCCTTTTCATCGCGGCAACCGGCGCACACGCCGCCGATGCGCCCATCGCCAAAAAACACATGGCCGTGACCGACAGTCCGTTCGCGACCGATGCGGCGCTTCAGATGCTGCGGCATGGCGGCTCCGCCGTGGACGCGGCCATTGCCGCGCAGATGGTGCTCAATCTTGTCGAGCCGGAATCCACCGGCATCGGCGGCGGCGCATTCCTGGTGCTCTTCGATCCCCAGGCGAAGAAGGTCACCACCTTCGACGGCCGCGAAATGGCCCCGGCGTCGGCAACCCCCGGCATGTTCCTCGACAAGAACGGCAAGCCGCTGGCGCATGGCGATGCAATTCCCGGCGGCTTGTCGGTCGGCGTGCCGGGCGACGTCGCGATGCTGTGGCTTGCGCATCAGAAATACGGAAAGCTGCCTTGGGCGAAATTGTTTCAGCCCGCCATCGCGCTTGCCGAGAAGGGTTTTCCCGTCGCCAGAAAGCTTGCTGCCGCACTGCGTGAATATCCACAGCTCGCGCAGATGCCGGACATCCGCGCTCACTTCTATAAAGCCGATGGATCGCCT
>JAFECN010000350.1 GCA_018242145.1 Pseudomonadota bacterium | reverse complement strand
TTGGAGAAATTGGAGAACGCAAATGCACAAGCTCTAACGCCGCCCTCGCCCAGCCTTCGCTCGCGAAGCGAGAGAAGGTTGCCCGCATCGAAGCCCGAAGGGCGAAGACGGGCTGACCGGTCGCGAGCTACGGGCCTGGCAAGCCTGACCGGGCGTGGCGAACAGGGAGGGATTCTCCTGGGGAAGCCGAGATCGCGCTCAAGCGGGTCCGTGACGCCGAACCGGATGCTCAGTCCCGCACAATCGCCACGTTCAAGGTCACGCCCTCATAAGCGATCCAAGGAACCGCGTGGCGTCAAAGATGGAGGGATCATGTTGCGGCGAGTTTCGCCGCCTGTTTCAGGTCGCGCACGAACGCCTTGTATTCGCGCGCTTTGGATTCCGCGTCGGGAATGCGCAGCAGATAGGACGGATGCACGGTGATCAGGCCGCGCCGCCCGTCGCGCCAGGTGACTTCGTGTCCGCGATTCCTGCCGACCGGCATCGCCTTCCCCATCAGCGATTGCGCCGCCGTTGCGCCCAGCGCGATGACAAGATCGGGCGCGATGGCGGCCAGTTCGCGCGCGATCCACTGATGGCAGATCTTGATCTCCGCCGCATTGGGCTTGGAGTGGATGCGCCGTTTGCCGCGCGGCTCGAATTTGAAATGCTTCACCGCATTGGTGACATAGGTTTTCTCGCGCGCGATGCCGGCATCCTGCAGCGCGCGATCCAGGATCTGTCCCGCCGGGCCGACAAAAGGCTTTCCGGCAAGGTCTTCGGAATCGCCCGGCTGCTCGCCCACAAGGACGATCTTCGCTTTTGCCGGGCCTTCGCCAAACACGGTCTGCGTGGCATGTTTGTAAAGCGGGCAGGCCGTGCAGTGGCGGGCCTCTTCGCGGATATGGCCAAGGTTTTCCATGAAACGACCAACGTTCGGCGCGGCCGAAGGCTGCGCGATTCAATGCGTCGCCCGCAAAACCAGATAGAAAAGGCCGCCCGCGACCGCGAGGAAGAACACGATCCACACGCTCGCGCCCGCCAGCTCGCCCAGCGAGCGGGCGAAGCCCTCGGTCTGCTCCGGCGGCTCCTGCAAAGGCCGGGGCGGCAGGTCGTCGTCTTGCATGTCCCAAATTCCCGAATGGCGCGGCGCGTGATAGGGAAGCCCCATGCACCCCGAATCCGGCACATTCTATCGTCTCATCTGGCTCATGCCAGCGAGCTTCGCGGCCCATATCGCCGAGGAATGGCTTGGCGGATTCGCCGGCTGGATCAGCCATGTGGTGGGCGGTGCGATGAGCGACCGGGCCTTCATCGAGAACAACGCCTTCTTCATGGCCGTGATGCTGGCGCTCACCCTGTTCGCCGCCACCGCCCGCACCCGCTGGACGGCGCTGGTGCTGATCGCATGGGCCAGCGCCAATCTTTTCTGGGATGCGGTGTTTCATCTCTTCGCGACGGCATGGTGGGCGCAATATTCGCCCGGCGTCGTCACCGCCACGCTGTTCTATCTGCCGATCTCATTTGTCGTCGGCCGCGCGGCGCTGAAAGACGGCGTCCTCACGCGCGCCGATTTTGCGGGCGCGGTAACGGTCGGCGCAGTCCTGATGGCCTTCGTCATCTGGGCCGGGCTCTATCACTTCGCCGTCTGATCACTTCGGCAGGTAGTCGTTCGCCTCGACCAGCTTGAATCCCGGCATCTCCGTCACGCATTGGCGCAGGAAGAAGGCGTGGCCCGATCCGTAGAACACGACGATGCGGTCTCCCGGCTTCGCAAGCTGCACGAGGTTGGCGCAGATATAGGCATTGCGCTTGTACCAGGCGGAAAGCAGATCGGCGCCCGGCTGCTGCGCCCCGCCGCCGACGCGGATCATGTTGCGGTAGAAATCGTTGTCGCGCGCGATGCGGGACGGCTCGTTCAGATAGCGCAGCGTGTCGGAGATGGTGCCGTTCTTCAGCGTCTTGCTGATCGTGTCGACCATGTTCTGGATATCGGCATTGGCGTTGTCGAGAATGGCCATCTCGCCATGCGCCTTGGCGTAGGCTTCCACGGGCTCATAGGGAAAATCCGCCATCACGTCGATACCGTGAACCGGAATGTTCTGCTGCTTCGCCAGACGAAAGCCAAGCTGGATGACTTCGTTGTGCGAGGGCGGCAGCTTGCCCGCCAGGAAATCCGCATATTTCTGCGATGTGTAAGGTTCGTCCCATTCCACATCGACGGCTGTCGGCCGGAATTTGGCGATGCCGTCCACCACCGCCTGAATCTCCTTCTGCCGCTTCGGCGCCAGAACGTCGTCCACCTGCACATTGTGCATGTCGTGACCGCCCGACATGTGGAAGCCGCCCACGATCATCACCTCGATGGGCTTATCGGTCGCTGCAAAGCTGGGCGCGGCGAACAGCAGGCAGGCGGCAAAAGCGGGGATCGAAAGGCGGCGCATCGGCAACTCCACGGTGGGAAGCCAGATATCGCGCGGCCGCCCTATCGGCCTTTCATGCAAATTGCGAAAATGCGCGCCGCGCTCAGCGCATGGCGTAATTAAAGCTGATGCTGATGCGCTTTCCCTGTGCCGCGTTGGGCAGCACCTCATGGCGCAGGAAGCTTTCCCAGAGGAGCAGCGTGCCCGGCTTGGGCGAAACGCGCGCGAAAGTCTGGTTGGGCCGCCGGGCGCGCTCCTTCTTCTGCGGCGCCGCCATCATCATGGCAAGGCGCGGGTCTTCGAAGCGGATATCGGCGGCGCCCTTCGGAATCTCGACATAGTAAGTGCCGCTGACGACCGAATGGGGATGGATATGCGCGGTGTGGATGCCGCCCCGGTCCATCACATTGATCCAGAGCGAATCCAGCGCGAGCGCCCGCCCGCCAAGATCGTAATCCAGCGCTTTCGCGAAGCCGCGGACATGCCTGTCGATATGGGCCACAAGCTCTTCGAACACACTGGCCCGGAACAGAAGATCGTCCAGCGACGCATAGGACGTATAGCCCTTGTATCCGTGCGCCCTGGCCCAGCGTTGCCCGGCTTTGTCGTCCGCGGCGATGGAAAGGCAGGTTTTCGCCAGCGCCGGGTTCAGCCCGCGCGCGGAAATCTGCGCGCGATACAGGCTGCTCACGAAGAGCGACTCGATGTTTCCGCTGCGGGCCATGGCCCAAGGCTCCATGCGTTCCGGGTCTTCCGGTCATGCAGCAAGCGGCCGTTCTCGACAAGTCCCGCGCCGTCTCTTACACCGCAGCCAACCGCTATTTCAGAGTCCGCCCCTTGAACAAGCCCGCTTCCGCCATCGTCCAGCACGGCACGACCTTCTCGGTGCTGTTCGCGATCAGCTTCTGCCACATGCTGAACGACATGATGCAATCGCTGATCCCCTCGGTCTATCCGTCGATCAAGACGATGTTTCATCTGTCCTTCGCGCAGATCGGCCTGATCACGCTGGTGTTCCAATGCACGGCGTCGCTTCTGCAGCCCATCGTCGGCTTCGCGGCGGATCGCCGGCCGATGCCGTTCTCCCTGCCGGCCGGCGCGGCCTTCACCCTGATCGGCATTGCCGGTCTGGGCCTCGCGCAAAGTTATATGATGGTGCTTCTTTCGGCGGCCGTTGTCGGCATCGGATCATCGGTTTTCCATCCCGAATCCGCGCGGGTGGCGCGCATGGCATCGGGCGGGCGGCATGGCCTTGCGCAATCGCTCTTTCAGGTCGGCGGCAACACGGGCTCGGCGCTCGGCCCGGTGCTCGCCGCCACGGTCGTCGGAATTTATGGCCATAGCGCGATCACCTGGTCCGCGGCCGTCGTCCTGATCTCGATCTTCGTGCTGTGGAATGTCGGCCGCTGGTACAAGAACCACGGCCTGGCGCGCATGAACGCCGCGAAGAAGGCGCTGGCGGACACCGGATTGTCGAACCGCCGCGTCGTGTTCTCGGTCTTCATCCTGCTGATGCTGATCTTCTCGAAATATTTCTATCTCGCCAGCATCACCAGCTACTACACCTTCTATCTCATCCATCATTTCCATGTGTCGGTGCAGAGCGCGCAGCTTTATCTGTTCCTCTTTCTAGGCGCCGTCGCCGTGGGCACCTTCGCGGGTGGCCCCATCGGCGACCGCATTGGGCGCAAGCCCGTGATCTGGGTTTCGATTCTCGGCATCCTGCCGTTCACCCTGCTGCTGCCCTTCGCCAATCTGTTCTGGACGGCCACCTTGTCCGTCGTGATCGGATTGCTGCTGGCGTCCGCGTTTCCCGCCATCGTCGTTTTCGCGCAGGAACTCATGCCCGGCCGCATCGGCATGGTGTCGGGCATGTTCTACGGTTTCTCGTTCGGCATGGGCGGTATCGGCGCGGCGGTGATCGGCCTCTTCGCCGACCAGTGGGGCATCGAATTCACCTATCGCGTGTGCTCGTTCCTGCCGGCCATCGGATTGCTCACCGCGCTTCTGCCGAACGTGGAAAGAGGCGGAAAGACGATTGCCGTCTCCCCGCCTGTCGACGAGAACTCGCTGACCTAGCCCGCGAAGGCGACGGAGAGCACCAGCAGGATGCCGACCACCGAGGCCAGCCACACGATGGTGCGCAGCATCGGCACGCCCGCCGCATAGAGCGGCAGATAGAGAACGCGCATCCAGAAATAAAGCTGCGCCCCCCATTCGGTGCGTGCATTGTGCCGGTCCAGCAGCGTGACAAGGATCACCGCCACCGCGAAGATCGGAAACGTCTCCTTGAAGTTCTGGAAGGCGCGGTCCAGCCGCCCGGCCAGCTTGCCCTGCAGCGGCGGGGTGTTGTCCCGCGCGCCGGCGTTCCACGCCGCGCCGCGCTCCTGCGTGACGAAATGCGCCGCCAGAAACAGATGCACAAAGCCCAGCACGCACGCCAGCGCGAGCATGGTCAACGCCACGCTCATGCCGCCGAGCTTCAGATTGGCCAGCGGCAGCGCCGCCAGCATGTTCAGGAAATTGCCCATGATCCCCTCCGGTCCCCCCTTGCGACTATAGCGACGGGCTCGCGATCCGTCGAAGCGGCGCGAATTCCACATGAACGGTAAGAAATCGTGCAATGCACCATGAGCGTGCTATGGACATAGTGCCGTAAAGGAAATCTCGATGTCGCTGACCGCCAACGCCGAACGCATCTACACCCGTCACGAATATGTCGTGGATACGGGTATTCACGTCGTGGGCATGTTGTTTGCCGTGAACGCGACGGCATGGCTGCTGCTGCATGTCGGCGTCTCCGCCGCGGTCAGCGTCACGGTCTATTGCCTCGGTCTTCTGGGAATGATCTTCGCGTCCGGCATCTACAACATGGTGCCGGAGACCGCCTGGCCCAAGCAGCTTCTACGCCGCCTCGATCACGCCGCCATCTTCATCATGATCGCGGGCACCTACACGCCCTTCGCCGTCAATCGCGTCGGCGCGCCTTACGGCACCGCCGTACTCTGGGCGATCTGGATCTGCGCCAGCATCGGCGTCGCCCTGAAGGTTCTCTTTCCCCGCCGCTTCGAGCGCGCCTCGCTCGCGCTCTATATCGGCATGGGCTGGATGGTGGTCGCGGTGCTGAAGCCGCTGGCGGCCTCCGTCGCGTCCGTCGACTTCTGGCTGCTGATCGGGGGCGGCATGGTCTATACGGCGGGTGTCGTGTTCTACGTCATCGAGCGTATCCCGTTCCACAAGGCGATCTGGCACGGCTTCGTGCTCGCCGCCGTGGTTTTGCATTTCAGCGCCGTGGCGATGGAATTCGCGACTTGATCGACGCCGTCATCTTCGATTGCGACGGCGTTCTGGTGGACAGCGAAGTGCTGGCGCTGGAGGTCGAGATCGCCGCCGCCGCCGAAGTCGGGCTCACCTACGATCTGGACGAATACAAAGCCCGCTTCATGGGCCGCACGACGCAGGCCTTCTTCGATCTGCTCGCGCAGGATTGTCTGGAACGCACGGGCCGCGCGCTGCCGGAGGGTTTTCAGGAGCGCTGTTATGGGAACTACCGCGCCTCGCTTCATCGTTTGACGGAAGTGCAGGGCGCGCTGCGCATGATCGCCGCCGTCACCCATCGCAAAGCCGTGGCAAGCTCCAGCACCGCCGATGCGCTGGAAGAGAAACTGCGGCGCACCGGCCTGTGGGATCACTTCGCGCCGCATGTGTATTCCACCGATCTCGTCGCGCATGGCAAACCGGCGCCGGACGTCTTTCTCTATGCCGCGCGCAAGCTGGAGGCCGAACCGGCAGCCTGTCTTGTGTTCGAGGACAGCGTGCATGGCGTCCATGCCGCGCGCGCCGCGGGCATGCGCGTCTGGGGCTTTTCCGGCGGCGGGCACATGGATGACGCCTCCTCGGCGCGGCTGCTGGCGGCCGGCGCCGAGCGCATCGTCGGTCACTGGGATGAAGCTTTCCCGCTCATTGCTTTGGCGGGAAGGTCTGCGTAACCTTTTTCTGGCATCGTCCGGGCGTCGAAGGAGTGACCGCAATGCGCAAGATCATGGGCCTTGGCGCGCTGGCGCTTGCCGGGTTTGCTCTTTCCGGTTGCGCGGTTGCCGCGGTGGGCAGCGCGGTTGTCGGCGGCGCCGTCACGGTCGCCTCCACGGCGGTGCATGTCACCGGCGACGTGGTGAGCGGCGCGGCGGATGTCGCGACCGGTCAGTCTGACGACGACAGCGACAAGAACGACAAGAAGAAAAGCAAATCGTCCGACGACGACGACAACAACTAGAACGAATCCTTCCGCTTCCGCGTCTCGGCGAACACCGCCACGGTGTCGGCATTCTCCATGCCGAGTGTCGCGCGCAATTCCTTGGAATCCGGCCTGAGGAACGGGTTGGTCTTCTTCTCAAGGCCCATGGTGGACGGGATCGTCGGCGCGCCCTTCGCGCGCATGGCTTCCACATCCTTCATGCGGGCCTGAAGCTCGGCGTTCTTCGGCTCCAGCGTCAGCGCGAATTTGCCGTTGCTCAGCGTGTATTCGTGGCCGCAATAGATTTTCGTGTCGTCGGGCAGGCGCATCAGCTTGGACAGGCTGTCCCACATCATCTGCGGCGTGCCTTCGAACAATCGCCCGCAGCCCATGGCGAACAGCGTGTCGCCGGTGAAGGCCTTGCCGTCGAACACAAAAGCGATGTGCGAACTGGTGTGCGCGGGAATCTCCAGAACCTTCACGGTGTGGGAGCCGAACTGCCACGGCACGTCCTCGCCGACGCCGGTGTCGATGCCCGGAATGCGCCCGCGATCCTTGCCCGGCCCCACCACTTCGGCGCCGAATTCTTCCTTGAGCGCCAGATTGCCGCCGCAATGGTCCAGATGGTGATGGGTGTTGAGGATATGGGTCAGCGTCAGCCCGCGCTCGGCCAGCGCCTTCTTCACAGGCCCCGGTTCCGACGGATCGACAACGGCGCAAAGCCCCGACCCATCGGTGACGAGATAGGCATAGTTGTCCTGCAGGCAGGGGACGAGGGTGACGTCGATTTCGGCCATTTTCCGGTTCCTTGTTCTGGTCCGACCCTAGCAATCCGGCGCGGCGCATTGAACCCGGAACGCACGCGGTTTAGGTCCATGCGTCATGGAATATGGTTCCGCAGGTCTTTCGGCGTTCTACGGCTCGCCTGTCGGCCAGGTTGCCCGCCGCGTCATCCAGCGGCGCCTGCGCGAGGCATGGCCGGACGTGCGCGGCACGCGCTTGCTGGGCTACGGCTTTGCCGTGCCCTTTCTGCGCGGCTTCGCCGCCGAAGCCGACATGGTGGCCGCCCTGATGCCGGAACAGATCGGCGCGGTGGCATGGCCCTCCGGTTCCGCGCTCAGCGTGGTCGCGCAGGAAGATGCGCTGCCCTTTCCCGATGCCTTGTTCGATCGCGTGCTGGTGGTGCACGGGTTGGAGAACGCCGAGTCCCTGCGTCCCCTCATGCGCCAGCTTTGGCGTGTGTTGGCGCCCTCCGGAAAATTGATGATCGTCGCGCCCAACCGCACGAGTCTTTGGGCGCAGGTGGAGCGTTCGCCCTTCGCGCATGGCCGTCCCTTCAGCCGCTCCCAACTGGCATCGCTTCTTCGCGATACATTGTATGCCGCCGAGCGCTGGGATCATGCGCTGCTGATGCCGCCGCTCAAGTCCCGTCGCTTTCTGGGACGCGGCGTAAGCTGGGAGAAGATCGGCCGCCGCGTCTGGCCCGCGCTCGCCGGCGTTCACATCGTCGAAGCGACCAAGTCCCTGTATGCGCTCTCGCCGCCGAAGCCGGTTAAGCAGGAGCAACCCGTTCTGGCCTCCGCGCGCGGCTGAGTTCGGGCGCGAGCATCGATGATGCCCCTTTGACGTTCACGCATTCGTGAGAAGCATGACTGCAACGTCAAGCCAACCATGCGTGCCTTACTATTCACGCTGCATCGCGCAAAACGCATAGCGGTCATTCCACATTCTCTTGGTTTTGCGCGAGCTTGCTTCTTCGCCATTTATAATGACGACGCGGCGTAAACACGATCGCGTGTGACACATGATCCGTACAACGCGTCTTTTTCCAAACACAATGCCTCCCTATTTCCTCAGTGCCGACATTGAACGACACGGCAAAACATCAGGAGGGAGTCACATGCGTAACCTGACACTTGCAACACTCGGATTGGGCGCGATGCTCGCACTGGGCGCCACGGCGGCGAATGCCGCTCCGGAGCCGTCCCAAACCACCTGCGTGGAAGCGCAGCACAAGGTTTTCGATGCGCTGCAAAGCGACACATCGGCCAATCATGAGCAGGCGACGAAGGAAAGCCGTTATGGCCGCGAATTCTGCGGCAGCGGGCTCTATGCCAAAGGCATGCAGCATTACGCCCAGGCCATGAAGCTTCTGGGCATCTCGTAAGAGAGGTTCAGGATGAACCGGTGCGGCCGGTGGCAGGCCCCCAAGCAGCACCGCCGCGCCGGTTCATCAGGAAGATAGCGCCTTCGGCGAAGAGATTGGGGCCGGGCGCGTCGGCGTGGATCGGCCGTGTGCCGGACGTATTCAGCGCCAATGCCCGCTCGATTTGTGCGCCCGCATCCTTCGCCATTTCGGTGAAGTCGCGGATCGTGCAGAGATGGATGTTCGGCGTCTCGTACCACGCATAGTCCAGCGCCTGCGTGCGCGGCATGCGCCCGTTCAGCAGAAGCGAAAGCCGCACGCGCCAATGCCCGAAATTCGGGAACGATACGATCGTATGCCGTCCGATGCGCAGCAGGTCGTCCAGCACCTTCGCGGGCGCGCGCGTCGCCTGAATGGTCTGGCTCAGGATCACCACGTCGAAGGCCTGCGAGGGATATTCGGCAAGATCGGTGTCGGCATCGCCTTGCAGCACCGATAGCCCGCGCGCCACGCAATGGTTCACGTTCTGCTGCGACAGCTCGATGCCGCGCCCGTCCACGCCGCGCGTCTGCTTGAGGTGCTCCAGAAGGGTGCCGTCGCCGCAGCCGATATCCAGAACGCGCGCGTTCGGCTCGATCATGTCGGCGATCGCCGCAAGGTCGGGGCGCAGCATCAGGCGATTCCGTTCTCGGCGGCGGCGGCATTCAGAAAGCCGCGCACGGTGGCCAGCATTTGCGGCTCGTCGAGCAGAAAGGCATCGTGGCCCTTGTCGCTTTCGATCTCCACGAAGCTCACATTGGCGGCCGTGGCGTTGAGCGCGTGCGCGACGCGCTTGTTCTCCGGCGTCGGAAACAGCCAGTCGCTGGTGAAGGAGATGAGGCAGAAGCGCGCCTTGGTGTCGCGGAAGGCATCCGCGAGCACGCCCTTGTAGTCGCCCGCGAGGTCGAAATAGTCCATCGCGCGGGTGATGTAGAGATAGGAGTTGGCGTCGAAGCGGTCGACGAAGGTCATGCCCTGATGGTGCAGGTATGACTCCACCTGAAAATCCGCGCCGAAGCCGAACGAGATCTGATCGCGGTCCTGCAATTCGCGACCGAACTTCCGCTGCAGCGCCGCTTCCGAAAGATAGGTGATGTGGGCTGCCATGCGCGCCACCGCCAGCCCCTTGGCCGGATGCGCGCGCTCGTAATATTGCCCGCCGTTCCAGTCCGGATCGGCCATGATTGCCTGCCGCCCCACTTCGTGGAACGCGATGTTCTGCGCGGAATGGCGCGCGGCCGTGGCCAGCGGCATGGCGGTGGCCACGCGATCCGGAAAGCTTGCCGCCCATTGCAACACCTGCATGCCGCCCATCGAGCCGCCGGTGACGCAAAGAAGCTTCTCGATGCCGAGCGCGTCGAGAAGCATGGCCTGCGCGCGCACCATGTCGCGGATGGTGACGACCGGAAAATCCAGCGCGTAAGGCTTGCCGGTTTTGGGGTCGGTCGAAGCCGGCCCCGTCGATCCCATGCAGCCGCCGATGACGTTGGAGCAGATGACGAAGAAGCGGTCGGTGTCGATCGCCTTGCCGGGCCCCACCATGATGTCCCACCAGCCCGGCTTGCCGGTGATGGGATGGCGGCTGGCGGCGAACTGGTCGCCCGTCAGCGCATGGCAGACGAGAATGGCATTGCTGCGCGCCGCGTTCAGCGTGCCGTAGGTCATATAAGCGATGGTGAAGGGCGAAAGCGTGCGCCCGCAATCCAGCGCCAGGGGCGTGCTGAAGGTGATCGCCTTGCCGGTGTCCGCTTCGGGTTCGGCAACGGGACGCAGGAAGACGGGATTTGCGGTCTGGGCCAATGTCGCCTTTCCACCCAATCCGGATCGGTCCGGGCGCGTTTGCTAGGGCCGCGAGGCCGCATCTGTCAACGATATCGGCATTTGCCCTTGCTCCGGCCCGCCGATGCCACTAGGGCATGGCGGCCTCGCACATGGCGGGAAGAAAGGAGAGAGACATGAAACCGAAGCCGAAACCCGGCGTATTGGAGATCGCCCCTTATGTGGGCGGCCGCGCGCATGCGCCCGGCGTGGATCGCGTGTTCAAGCTCTCCTCCAACGAGTCCGCGCTCGGCGCCAGCCCCAGGGGCGTGGAAGCCTATCGCGAAGCGGCGAGCGGCCTGGACATCTATCCCGAAGGCAGCGCCCGCATCCTGCGCGAAGCCATCGGCGAAGTTTACGGGTTGAACCCGGATCGCATCGTCTGCGGCAACGGCTCGGACGAGCTTCTGACCCTGCTGGCGCATGGCTATCTGCATCCCGGCGACGAGGTGGTGTTCAGCGAGCATGCCTTCCTCGTCTATCGCATCGCCACGCTGTCCAACAGCGCCACGCCCGTTGTGGTGAAAGAGCCGAAGCTGCGCGTCGATGTGGACGCGATGCTGAAGGCCGTGACGCCGAAGACGCGCATGGTCTATCTCGCCAACCCGAACAATCCGACCGGCTCCTACCTCACCAGCGACGAGGTGAAGCGGTTGCATGCGGGCCTGCCGCCCAATGTCATTCTGGTGATCGACGCGGCCTATGCCGAATATGTCCGCAAGAACGATTACGATACCGGCATCGAGCTGGTGGCGCAGAACCACAACGTGGTGATGACGCGCACCTTCTCGAAGATCTACGGCCTTGCGGGCCTGCGCGTCGGCTGGGCGTTCTGCCCGCCGGAAGTGGCCGACGTGCTGAACCGCATCCGCGGCCCCTTCAACGTCTCCGTCCCGGCGCAGCGCGCCGCGGCCGCGGCGCTCAAGGATCGCGCCCATGTCGATGCGGCCGTCGCGCACAACGAAAAATGGAAATCCTGGCTGATCGAGCACATCCGCAAACTTGGCCTGCGCGTGGACGACAGCGTCGGCAATTTCGTGCTGATCCATTTCGCCGACGAGGCGACGATGAAGAAGGCCGATGCGTTCCTCACGCGCCACGGAATCATCCTGCGCCCTGTCGGCGCTTATGGGCTTCACAACTGCCTGCGCCTCACCATCGGCACCGAGGACGCCAATCGCGCGACGCTGAAGGCGCTCGGCGAATTCGTGACGTCATGAGCCCGTCGGACAAGCCGCTGTTCGACAAGGTCGCGTTGATCGGCGTCGGCCTGATCGGTTCGTCCATGGCGCGCGCCATGCGCCGCGCGGGCGTTGCTGGGCACATCGCCGGATACGCGCACACGCCCGAGATCGTTGAGCGCGCGCGAGAAGCCGGGTTCGCCGATACCATGCATTCCGATCTGGCGGCGTGCGCGCGCGATGCCGATCTCGTCGTGCTGGCCGCGCCCGTGGGGGCGTTTGCGCAGATCGCCAAAGCCATCGCGCCGCATCTGAAGACGGGTGCCATCGTCAGCGACACCGGCTCGGTGAAAGGCACGGTGCTGCGCGATGTGTCGCCGCACATTCCCGCCAATGTTCATTTGATCCCGGCCCATCCCATCGCCGGCACCGAGCAGTCGGGCCCGGAAGCCGGGTTCGCCGAATTGTTCGATGGCCGCTGGTGCATCCTCACGCCGGCGGACGGCACGGATACCGAAGCTCTGGCCAAGCTCAGAACTTTCTGGGAAGCGCTGGGCAGCCAGGTCGAGATTATGGAAGCCAAGCATCACGATCTGGTGCTTGCCATCACCAGCCACCTGCCGCACCTGATCGCCTACAATATCGTCGGCACCGCCAATCATCTGGAGCAGGTGACGAAGGGTGAAGTGATAAAATATTCCGCCGGCGGCTTCCGCGATTTCACCCGCATCGCCGCGTCCGATCCCACCATGTGGCGCGACGTGTTCCTCAACAATCGCGAGGCGGTGCTGGAGATGCTGGGCCGCTTCTCGGAAGATTTGACGGACCTGCAGCGCGCCATCCGCTATGGCGACGGCGACTTCCTGTTCGACCTGTTCACGCGCACGCGCGCCATCCGCCGCGGCATCGTCGATGCGGGTCAGGATTCCGCGGCACCCAACTTCGGCCGCAACACCGAAAAATCCGAAAAATAAGTGTCACGCCCGCGAAAGCGGGCCATGGCAAGGCGGGATGATTTAATAAAGCGGGGCGAGCGTGTCGGCCGGAATGCTGCCGACCGAGAAGATGCCGTCCTGAAAGCCGAGTGTGGCGTTCAGCGAACCGCCGGACGGCGCGGCATCGGCGAAAGCCAGAAAGCCCGCGGCCAGTCCGCCGTTCGAACCCTTGATCCAGCCGCGTTCTTGCGCCGCCTTCAGCAGCGGCTGCCAGTTGGCGATCTTCATCTCCAACGCGCCCTTCGGCCGATGCAATGCATCCGCCGTCAAGGCGCCCTTGCCGGCGATATCGAGGTTGCCCCAGTTCAGCGCCACGGCTTTCACCAGAACGCCGCCGTCGCGCTTGCGCCAGTCTTCCGCCGCCGCGCGCCAATCGCCTTTGCCTTCGAGCAGCCGGTCGAAGCTCGTGCCCGGCGAAATCAGTCCCTCGGCATGAAACAGTTTCAGATCGGGGCCAAAGGCAGGCTTCAGATCGTCGGCAATGCGCACGCCGTTCGCCGTGACATTGAAATCCAGCGCGTCGATCCTGGGGTTCTTGCGCAGATGCGCCTGGAATTGCGTTGCCGACAATTCCGGCGAATCCACGTCGATAGCTTCCAGATCGAAGCGCGAAAGTTCGCCATGACCCGCGATCATGCTGGCGCGCAAGAGGCCGGGGAGAAAACGATAGCGGCGCTGCGAACCGTCATCCTTGTGCCAGGTCAGCGTCTGCTGGCCTGCGGCCTCGAACACATATTGCGTGCGGCCATAGGTGAGCGAGTGAAAGGCGAATTTCTCCGCGGTCCACACCGCCGGTCCGTGCGACGTGGCGAGGGTCACCCGGAACCCGTCCAGTTCGCCGTCGACGCGGAAGGGAAAGCCGGCCATCGTCTTGTGCGCGAAGCCCATCGTGATGCCCGGCGCGATCTCGTGGCCGTTCAGGGCTTCCAGCTTCCGGGAGACTTCGTGCGATGCCACGAACCAGTAGGCGACGACCCCGAGCATCAGGATCGCGAACAGGCTCACAGGCCCATATAGCCAGAAACGGTGAGAATAATTCATGGACGACGCGCCGCCTTGGACGGGCGTGCTCTAGCAGAGCCTAGCCGCAACGCGAATAGCCGCAGGAGACGCAGGTGTCGCAGCCTTCCGTTTTCACCAGCCCCGGCTGGCCGCAACGCGGGCAATAGCGCGCCGGCGCGCCGTCCGCATGCAGGGCCACGGCCTGAATGTCGTCCGTCGTCACCGCTTCGCGCAGGGCCATGAAGCCGGTGTCGATCAGGTGCCGCTCGATCACCTCGCCGATGGCCGCAAGGATGGAAGGAACGTAATGCTGGTTCATCCACTGGCCGCCGCGCGGATCGAACACCGCCTTCAGTTCGTCCACCACGAAGGACACGTCGCCGCCGCGCCGGAACACCGCCGAGATCATCCGCGTCAGCGCCACCGTCCAGGCGTAATGCTCCATGTTCTTGGAGTTGATGAAGATCTCGAACGGCCGGCGCCGCCCGTCTTTCTCGATGTCGTTGATGGTGATGTAGAAGGCGTGGTCGAGGTCCGCCCATTTGATCTTGTAGGTCTGCCCGATCAGAACTTCCGGCCGGTCGAGCGGCTGGGTCATGTAAACCACGCCGCCTTCCTCGCGCAGGCGCGGCGAAATCACCGGCGGCAGAATGTTCGCGGCGGGTTCGGAGACGGCGGGCGCAATCTCCATCACCGATCCGCGCGTTTCGCTCGGCCGATAGGTCGTGCAGCCCTTGCAACCCATCTCATAGGCATGCTGGTAAACGTCCTTGAACGCCGCGAAGGAAATATCGACCGGAACATTGATCGTCTTGGAGATCGAGCTGTCGATATATTTCTGCGCCGCCGCCTGCACCGCCAGATGCGCGGCGGGTGAAAGATCCTGCGCATTGACGAAATACTCCGGCAGCGCCGTGTCCTCGCCGAACAGCGCGCGGAATTTGCGATAGGCGTAATCGCTGACGTCTTCTTCGATGCGCGTGCCGTCCGCCTTCAGGATCTTGCGGGTGTAGGCATAGGCGAACACCGGCTCGATTCCGCTGGACACGTTCCCGGCGAGCAGCGAGATCGTGCCCGTCGGCGCGATGGAGGTGAGCAGTCCGTTGCGGATGCCGTGCGCCGCGATCTGCACGCGGATATCCTCCGGCAGCGCCATGATATGCGGCCGCTTGAGGAATTCATGCGCGTCGAACAGCGGGAACGCGCCTTTCTCGCGCGCCAGTTCGGCGGAAGCGCGATACGCCGCATGGCTGAGCACTTTCAGCCACCGCTCGATCAGCAAGAGACTCTCGGGCGAGCCATACTTCGCGCGGCAGAAGATCAGCGCATCGGCAAGCCCCGTCACGCCCAGCCCGATGCGGCGCTTGGCCTTCGCCTCCGCCTGCTGTTCGGCCAGCGGGAAACGCGACACGTCGATAATGTCATCGAGGAATCGGATCGCCGTGCGCGTCAGCCGCGCCAGTTCGTCTTCATCCAACGCCGCATCGGCGCCGAACGGGTTCTTCACCAACTGCGCCAGATTGATCGAACCGAGCAGGCACGCGCCATAAGGCGGCAGCGGTTGCTCGCCGCAATTGTGCGCCCAGAGGCCATTGGCATCGAAGGCGTTGATGCCCGGAATCGAGGCATCGAACACTTCGGCTTCGCCCACAGGGACGAGCGCCTTCACCGTTGCGGCAAAGGTTTCGCGGTTGAGCGCGCGCCTGTAACCCGACAGCGCGATGGTGAGGGATCTGGCTTTCTCGGAATCCGCAAAACCGATCCGTTCCGCGAAAACAGCCAGATTGCTGCCGGAAATAATCAGTTCGTGCTGCGCTTTGGCGGGATAGCTCTTGCTGCCGCCCTTCCCATCGGGCAACACGCTCGCTCCCGCGGCTCTGCGGCATTCGTAGATCGTGCTTTTGATTCCGAGCCTCAGCAGCATGCGCTGGGCGGCTTGAAGCCGTGCAAGGTCGCTTTGCCCGAGGCGCACGCTCACGCCCTTCTGCTGCGATCCCTGCACACTGCCATCGGCATCGAAGAACCCGCGCAGGAAACTTTCGTGAAATGCGCTTGAGCGCCGCTCCATCGCGGGCGTGATGGATTTGTTCCCGGGCGCCATGCCCATTTCCAGCGCAAGCTTGCGCAAGGCGCCAAGGCTCAACCGCCACTCACCCCGCTCCGGCACTTCGACCCAGCCGATGAAATCCGCGCGATGCGGCAACATTTGCGCAGCGTGCATGACTTCCTGCATCACCCCGCGCACACCGGGCCGCTCGTCCTGTCCATTGACGACGGCTTTTCCCGGCCAGACCGAAAGCACGGCCTTGTCGGATTTCAGCGTTCCATCGCCAACCAGCAGCCCGAGCAGATAACCTTCCGCGCGATCGCGCGGCGCATCCTTGCCGTCGCCCCAGGATGAGGCCGTGCGGTGATCGTGAAGGCAGATTTCATCCCCCGGATGAAGCGAACCGGCCTCTGTCCATTCCCATTCCCGCGACCAGCGCGTCCGGCGGACGGCTCTGCGGACGCGATGATCGCGTGTCAGCCGCAAGCGATAGCCTTCGTCCGTTTGCAGTTCGAAGACAGGCTTCACGCCGGTTGGGAAGAACCCGCGAGGGTCGCTCGGCCAGGGCTTGCCGTCCGCGGCGGCAACGAACGGCCGTCCGCGCAGATCGGCGACCTGCATGGGGCCGTCAATGGTCTGAATCCAGCTATCGGCGGTGAGGCACGGATTGGTCGCGTGGATCGTCTCGCAATAAGCGAGGTTGTTCTGCGCGTTGATGCGGTCGATGAAGATCACGCCCGGCTCGGCGTAGTCGTAGGTCGCGCGGGTGATGCGGTCCCACAAGTCGCGCGCTTTCAGCGTGCGATAGATCTTGCCGCCGAATGTCAGGTCCCAGTCGCCATCGTTCTTCACCGCGTCCATGAACGCATCGCTGACCAGCACCGACAGGTTGAACATGGTCAGCCGCCCACTTTCGCGCTTGGCGTCGATGAAGTCCTCGATGTCGGGATGATCGCAGGCCAGTGTCGCCATCATCGCGCCGCGCCGCGAACCGGCGGACATGATGGTGCGGCACATCGCGTCCCACACTTCCATGAACGACACGGGGCCGGACGCATCCGCGCCCACGCCTTTCACCAGCGCGCCCTTGGGGCGCAGCGTCGAGAAGTCGTAGCCGATGCCGCCGCCCTGCTGCAGCGTCAGCGCCGCTTCGCGCAGGCCGGAGAAAATCCCGTCCATCGAATCCGGAATCGTGCCCATGACGAAGCAATTGAAGAGCGTCACCGAGCGGTCCGCGCCCGCCCCGGCAAGAATCCGCCCCGCCGGAAGGAATTTGTGGCCCGCCAGCGCGGCCGCGAATTCCAGCGCCGCGCCGCGCCGCTTCTCCGGCGCTTCCGCCTTCGCCGCCGCCAGCGCCACGCGCGCCCAGGTGGCGGCGATGTCGCCGTCCACGGGCGTGCCGTCCGGCTGTTTCAGCCGGTACTTCATGTCCCAGATCTGGCGGGAAATATCGCTCATGGCGCCTCTGTCGAGCCGCTTCACAAGCGGCTGAGAGACATAACGCTCGACCGGCCGAAAGTCAATCTATGTTCAAGTTTTGTTCTCGCAGGAAGATTAACGAGAATTGCGTCGTTTCAACAGGTTAAGCCCTTCCTGCACAAGCTGGCCGGTCGCCGTTTCGATGTCGCTTTCCAGCCGGTGCATGAACTCCGCCCGCTTCAGCCCCGGCGCGATCGGGGGCAGGAATGCGATTACGATCCGCCCCGGCTTTTTCAGGAAACCGCCCGGCCCCGTCCAGAACAGGCCGGAGTTCAGCGCCACGGGCACGCAGGCCGTGCCCGTCTGCGTGTAGAGCGCGGCGACGCCCGGCTTGTAGTCCGGCGGCATGCCGGGGGCCTTGCGCGTGCCTTCGGGGAAGATGAACAGCGGGCGATGCCCGGCCAGCGCAGCCTTCGCTTCCGCCACCATCTGCTTCAGCGCGCTCGCCTTGCCGTCGCGGTCGATGGCAATCACGCCCGCCTTCCGCAGATACCAGCCATAGAACGGGACATTGAGCAGCGAACGCTTCACCACCGCGCAGGCGTCGTCCAGCAGCACATAGAGCATGACGGTATCCCACATGCTCATATGCTTGGCCGCGACCAGCACCGCGCCTTTGGGCACCGTCCCGCGCACCTCATAGCCAAGCCCTGCGATCCATTTCAGGCCGAATAGAACCGCCCGGCTCCAGGTTTTGGAAAGCAGCTCCGTCGCGCGCCGCGGCAGCAGCAGCACCCACACGCCGCCGACGGCGATGACGACCGAGACGATCGCGAACCACAGAAAGAACAGGCAGGAGCGGAAAAACACCATGTCAGCCGCTATGGGTGATCCGCGTGATCACAAAGCTCGCCAGGAACTTGGCATATTCGGTGTTGAGCAGATGCAATGTGTGCGGGTCGCGCCACCAGCCGTCGAGGTTGAGTCCGTTCGGATCGACGGGATACGCCACCAGCCGCACCCCCGGCATGTCGGCGGAGAATTCGTTGAGGCTGCGGCGCATGTGATAATTGGCCGTTACCACGATGATGCTGGTGTAGCCGTGACGGCGCACCCAGCCGGACGCTTCGTCGGCATTGCCATGCGTGCTCGTGGCCGCAAAG